>NZ_DDKU01000123.1:12624-20741 GCF_002339775.1 Thalassolituus sp. UBA2590 | reverse complement strand
TTCTTCCACTCTGGAAGAGCACAATAAGGCAGTGCGACGCTACCAACTATCGCGACGGAGCGACTACCGCTCAGCGCCAAAAGCAGAGCAAAGCAGCGGGGAGACTGACTGATGCTAACTACTTCCGGTCGTTTTATTACGTTTGAAGGTGGTGAAGGTGTTGGTAAGTCGACCAATATTCAGGCGGTTGCAAGGCACCTCGAATCGCAGGGAATCTCTGTGGTGGTGACTCGCGAACCGGGCGGAACCCCGATCGCTGAAAAAATCCGTAACGATCTTCTGAAAGCGCATCATGAAGAACCTATGTCTGATATGACAGAGTTACTCCTGATGTTTGCGGCACGTGCTCAGCACGTCGATGCCGTTATCCGGCCTGCGCTGGAGCGCGGTGACTGGGTCCTGTGTGACCGCTTCACCGATTCTACTATCGCCTACCAAGGCTATGGGCGAGGTCTTTCTCACGACAATATCGAGCAGCTTAAAGCGCTTGCGCAGGGCGGTGTTGAACCACACCTGACGTTGCTACTTGATGCGCCGGTGGCGATTGGTATGGGGCGTGCCCGAGCCCGGGCTGAGGATCTGGCAGAAGAGACTGATCGTATTGAGGCTGAAGCCATGTCATTTTTCGAAAAGGTCCGGCTGGGGTTCCTGGCACTGGCCGAGCGTTATTCGAGATTTCGGGTCATTGATGCGACCGCTCCGCTTGAACAAGTGACTGAGCAAGTCCTGAAAGTGGTTGCAGGCGAGTTAGAAGACAAAAAACAACAGGTGGAATCCTGATGTCTCTTTATCCCTGGCAGGTGGATGCCTGGAGTTCTCTTGTACGTCGCCACCGCACTGCTGGCCTGCCACACGCGCTGCTGATAACAGGCAGTGCAGGCATCGGTAAGCATGAGTTATCACTGAATGTCGCGCGTTGGTTGTTGTGTCAGAATCCTGCGGACGAGGCGTGCGGGCAGTGCCACAGTTGTCAGCTTTGGGCGGCGGGCAGTCACCCCGATTTTATGCTTTGCCAGCCGGAAGAAAACTCAAAGCAGATTCGTATCGACAATGTTCGCAAAGTGAATGAGCTGATTTTTCAAACGCCTCAGATCAGTCAGTGTCAGGTCGTCATTCTTCGCCCTGCGGAGGTTATGAACGTAAATGCGGCCAACGCATTGCTTAAGACCCTGGAAGAGCCCCCGGGTGAAAGCTTTATCCTACTTGAAACAGAGCGCTTTGGTTCTGTTCTCCCTACCATTCGCAGCCGCTGCCAGCGTATCAATCTGGCCCTGCCATCTTATGATGCATCGAAAGACTGGCTGCAGGATCAGGGGGTAGGCTCAGCTGATGCCGACATGGCACTGGCGAGAAATGGCGGTGCTCCTGTCGCTGCCATGAATTGGCTGAGCAGCGGTGTCGCGACGGTTCAGGAAAAATGGGTCTCGGAATTACAACAATGGACTACGTCGTCTTTGCCTCTCGATAAAATTGCCTCGTCCTGGAGTAAGCTGGAGTTCCAGACGGTTATACAATGGTTTTACCAGTGGTCTTGCGATGTCCTGAAGGCGGCGTGTGGTGCGGAGGCAAAACATCTTCAGTTTGCAGGGCCAGTCACAGAACTTATGGACGCTTATGTTGTGAAGCGGGAAATGCTGGTAACCTTTCAGAAAAAATTACAACAAATACTCGGTCAGCTGATGTCAGGTGCTTCCCACCATAACAAAACGCTGACCCTGGAAACCTTGTTGCTCGAGTGGCAGGCGTTGACTGAAGCAAAAGCGGGAGTAATTGCATGAACCCAGGCGGTCGGAATGGCATCCTGTCATTAACCATCAAAGATAAATCAGTCCTGTATGCTGCCTATATGCCGTTTATTAAAAACGGTGGGCTCTTCATTCCAACAAGTAAACAGTATCAGTTGGGAGACGAAGTCTTCATGCTGCTGAAGTTGATGGATGAGCCTGAGAAGATCCCTGTTGCCGGTAAAGTCGTTTGGGTAACGCCCAAGGGGGCGCAAGGCAATAAAGTTGCAGGCGTCGGCGTCCAGTTCAATGATGAAGATGATATTGCCCGCAACAAGATAGAAACCTACCTTGCTGGCGCAATTAAATCAGACCGTATGACGCATACTATGTAGTGTCTGGGGCTTGTCTGGAAAGTTTAATTACCAAAGACACTCTTCCGCAGCGATGCTGACCGCTTGCTGCAGGCGATAGAGAGGCGTATGGAAGTGAGGCGAAAAGCGGATTCCTCCACCGCGGTGCATACAGATAACTCCTTTACTCATTAATGCTTGCCACACTTCTTTGGGCGATCGTCCGTTCGTCCCGAATGTCACAATTCCAGAGCGCCCTCTGCTGTGAGCTGGTGTGATGATTTCAGCTCCAGCATCAGATAACAGACCACATAACGAATCCGCTTTGCTCAGAACTGCTGCCTCAACGTTTTCTATGCCTGTATTCAGAAGAAGACTGGTGCTCGCATGGAGTGCATGTGCAGCCAGAAGGTTGGGGCTCCCACACTCAAAACGCATTGCTGTATCGGCGACCTCCCAGCTGGCCTGGTTGTAGTCACCGGCGTGCTTGATCATGTGCCAGCCATACTCATTGAGTGACAGATCGATCATTCGCTCTTCCCGGACATAGAAAAAGCCCAGCCCTTCAGGGCCCAGCAGCCACTTGTGACCATCTGCCATGGCAAAGTCGCACTGTATTTCTTCGACATCAAACCTGAGAGCACCGACGGCCTGGATCGCATCGACACAGAACAGAACTCCCGCTGCTTTGCAGGCCTCGCCAATTTTGGACCAGCGGGGGCATTTGAACGAAAACCTACGGTTTTGACTCCCAGGCCCTCCGCGTAACCGTAGGTTTCCGAATAATCACCCCTTCCCCTCATCTTCAATAAAGTACGTACCATTGGGCAACACATGCTTATAGGGCAATAACGAGATATGGGATAAGGTCTTGTCGTCGATATCCTCCCCCTGCTGCCGGAGCTGCTCAACCACGTCATTTATCTTGATCGTGTTCCAGTACAGAATGGCATTGGATACAAAGCTGAGGCTGCTGGCCTTGTTCATGATTTCCTCATAGTCCCCAGTGGTGAATTCACCCTGGTCCGCAAAGAATATCCAGCGCGGCAGTTTGTGCCGGTATTCCCCTTTATTCAGTTGCCGCTGGACGGTTTGGCGCAGGTCTTTGTCAGTTAGGTACCGCAGAATGTATTCGGTCTTGATGATCCGGCCCAGGTTGGTAAAGGCCTTGGTGAGGCGATCGGAGGGTGAACTGTTGGTCAACCGTTGAACGATGACGTGTGCTGGCGCAGTTTTTTGTTTCAGAGAAATGACCACCCGCATCATGTATTCCCATTGCTCCTCAATAATCGCCAAATCAGCTGTTTTCGTGAGTAAATGGTTGAGGTCACCGTAATCGACGGATTTGTCGATACGGTATAGCTGCTGATCCTTCAGATCCCGAATGCGTGGCATAAAGTAGAAGCCGAGCAAATGACAGAGGGCGAAGACGATTTCAGTGTACCCATGCGTATCGGTGGTGTGCTCTCGGATTTTCAGAATTGTGTTGTTTTCCAGCAGACCGTCCAGAACATACAGGGCTTCACGAGGGCTACAGGAAATGATCTTGGTGCTGAACACGGAATATTGATCGGATACGTGGGTGTAGATCCCGATGGCTTTTTCATAGTAGCCGTAATAGCGGGGATAGTATGAAGCCAACAGGCTGTCGGCGCGGATTTTAAAGCGTTGCGCATCTGAAGAGGACAATGTACCGGAGCCATACACCGCACTCAACGGCAGCTCATGGTGTTGATTCACAATTTCAGCACTGGCGTTGATCAGGGTTTCTTCGCGAATATAGTATTGCAGGATATGCCTTAGCATATCGACAGTAACGCCATTGACGCTGTTACTCATGGACACGACGCCCAGGTTTGTGGCTTGTGAAATAATGGCAGCCATCAGGCTTTTGTAAAAGTTTTTGGGCCGTGACTGGTGATATTGGATAGGGACAAAGTGACGACTGTAATGCGTCATTTGATCCACCTCCATCAGCAATTGCTCGATGCGTATGCTGGGCATATGCGCATCGATCACCTTTTGCAGTTGGTTGACTTTATCTGGTACGTCCAGCTTGTCGTCACGCTTGAGTTTCAGCCGGCCATTGTGTATCTCGGCGAAATTATCCAGTCCAAAACGCTTTTGCGCTGCTGACACCGCTTCGTGGAACTGGGTTGAAATGGCGGAACGCACTTCGTGTGGCAAAGGCTGCTGTAGCTCGGTATAGACGGTGTGTTTGGTTTCATCCCAGTTGGGCTCGTTCAAGGTCAGATCCCAGAACGACACATGCTGTTTGCTCTGTGGTAAATACAAATCGCCGGAACGCAACGCATCTTTCATCGCGAGAGCAAGGCCCATTTCTCAAACATTGCGATTGATGTTGCCGGTTTGATCTTTAAGGCTGCGACGCAGCTCGCGGGGAATGAACGCAGTCGGTGTATTCTCCGGCAGTTTTTTCAGATCGCCGTCATCCAACTGCCGGACGAACTGGATGGCTTTTATCAGTGGCCCAGAACCTTTCGCCACTTCAAACGGTAACCGTATAAAGTCGGAAAAATACTTTCGTAAACTGGGGTAACGGGTCAGCAACAAATCGCAGTAGCCGCATTCTTCCAGGCGTTTAAAAATGTGCAGGTCGTCAATGGAGGCTAGCAAGTGTTTCTCGTCAATACGCTGCCATAAGTCATTCTTGTACAACGGCTGTTCATCCGGCCATTCCAGCAAAACATGCGTGGTATCGAGCACGGCGTCGATAGCTTTCTTCTGGCGTTTACGAAATTCCTTATGCTTCTTGTCGTGACTGTTTTTGGTTTGCCGACACAGCTCCGTCATGTACTGATCGTGCATTTTAACTAGGTGATCGAGCAATATCTTTCGGGATTCCAGCAGGAAACACACCATCAGGGCATAGCGCTTATGATCCTTGAAGCGTTTCATGTCCTTGGCGCTGTAGCGCTTGGTCAATCGGTACAGGTAGTGAAGAAAGGTGGTATCAATGAGCTTTTCCTCGAATGCATTAATACCGGTAGCCACCAGATTGTCGTAGCGCTCAAGGTAGCGCTTCAGCGATGAAATTTTGGCAGCGGGTGGATATTCCTTAAGCTGATTGAAATAGGTTCGTTGATTGCCGCCTGAAGTTTGCAGCAGATCATCGATAGCCTCTCGCAATTCAGGCGACATCTGTTCAAACACTTGCTCAAAGAGCTGAGCATGGACCTGGTTGCAGATGCGAACGATTTGCCGTTCGATGGTGGTGGGCCCCGGTAAAACAATCCGATTCAACAGCAGGTAGCGCTCTGCCCGATGAAAGAGTTCATCCGGCAGTAACCCCTGGTGTGCCTGAGCTTCGACCCAGCGATCCAGATCGGCTTCCACCTTGACATCAAAACGCCTGAATCCCAGGTATTTGAGGATGTTATTGCGGTGTTCCAATAAGGTGGCTTCCCGTTCGGGCACTTCCACAGTGAGCGCTGGCGGTAAATCGAGTTGGCTGCTGAGGTAGCTGACCACGCGGGACGAGAGATCGCTGAGCTGGTTCAGAAAGCGGCCATAGAGGCGCATGGCACAGAGCTGGATGGCAACGCCCAAGCGGTACTGTTTGCGGTATTTGTTAACCATCTGGCAGTCGCGGCGATTCAGGGTCCAGTCGCGAACCATTTCCTCGTCGGAAAAGCGTTGCGGCAATATCAGTGGCTGATAGCGTTGTTGGTTGGTCAAAAACTGCTCTTTGGCTGTCATGAGCGCCTCATCGGTTTGTGGTCACGCCAACTACTCCTATAGAGTTGTTTTTATTTGTGTTTTTATGATGCCGACAGTGGGTACTGCCATCTTTCACATTTGGACGGCATTGTAATAACGATTGGACGATAATAGAATATCAGGTAGCCGAATTACAACTCCTGTTTAGCCGGAAGTCCATTTATGTACCCTCGTTATTCTGAACTCCACGTCAAAGAAGCGCTGAGCGACACGCCCGTCGTGTTTATCATGGGGCCCCGTCAGACCGGTAAAACCACCCTGGTGAAGACCTTGATGGATGAAATGGGGGCCGAGCAATGGACCTACATCACCTTGGATGACCAGGCCCAGTTTGAGATTGCCCAAGCCGATCCGGTGGGCTTTATTCGCAACCTGCCAGCCACCCGCATTGCCCTGGACGAAGTGCAACGCCTGCCGGAGTTGTTCGTATCCATCAAGCAGGCAGTGGACGAACAGCGTACACCCGGTCGATTTCTGCTGACGGGCTCCGCCAATGCCTTGTTACTGCCGAGGCTCTCCGACTCTCTGGCGGGCCGGATGGAATCGGTGCGCTTGATGACGCTCTCGGAGTGTGAGATCCAGGGGCAGCAACCGACATTTCTCTCTAAGCTGTTGAACCGGGAAGCTCCTTCAACCCAGTCCATCCGTGTTAGGGAGCACATCCTGAACCGATTGGTCACCGGTTGTTTTCCGGAGCCGCTACAGCGCGCCAGTGAACGACGCTCCCAGGCCTGGTATCAGCAATACCTGAGCACTCTGGTGCAACGGGATATTCGTGATCTGACCCACATTGATCATCCGGATTTAATGGGCAAGTTGCTCAAGCTCACCGCCTTTTACGCCGGTAAACTGGTCAATCTCACCGAATTGGGGGGCAAACTGGGACTGGATCGGCTGACCATCAAAAAATATATGGCACTGTTGGAGCAATTGTTTCTGGTGGAGCAATTGCCCGCCTGGCATTCCAACGAATATAAACGGCTGGTGAAGACACCCAAACTGCATTCCGTCGATACTGGCCTGATGTGCGCCGTGCGAGGCCTCAACCGGGACCGTCTGCTCAAACAACCGGGAGATTTTGGTCTGCTGTTGGAAACCTTCGTTTATAACGAATTGCGCAAGCAAGCGGTTTGGGTGGACGAACCATTGAGTTTTTACCATTACCGGGATAAGGACAAAGTGGAGGTGGACGTGATTATCGAGAACGCCATGGGTGACTGCTTCGCCATCGAGGTGAAGGCGGCAGCGACCTTAAGTGCGAAGGATTTTACCGGACTGAAACGGTTTCAATCCGTGGCTGCCGATCGCTTCAAGATCGGTATTCTGCTCTATGACGGCGACCATACGACAGCCTTTGGTGACAATCTTTATGCCGTACCACTGGGAGCCCTTTGGGCTTAACCACGCCATAATTCAAGCAACCGTGTATGACGGCTTTGTAATTATACCGTCATCTGGTTGACAGACTTGTGTTTTACTATTTACTGAGAAGGTATTTTTTATGGTTGGTGCAATTTATTTTTCAGTTTAGCGGTAACGAAATAACAAGTTTTTTGATCCACCTCAACGCATGAAGTGGAACGAAAGATTGAACATTCAGACGAAATATATAGACTTATCAGATATAAATAATGAGTTGTATCATCTCAGTATGCAATTGAACAGATTTGGGTTTTACATGGCAATCTTCGCGTTACTGGCTTTTACCAGCCAGTCGTTTGCCGTTGTGAAGTTGCCCTGCGAACAGATGACTCATCATTCCACCGCTCATGCAATGGCAGCAACAATGGATATGGCCCATATGAACCACGCTGCGGCCGATAATGCCAAGGCCAAAGGCTGTTGCAGCCAGGACGATTGTTCTCAGATGGACTGTGTTTCTGCCAGTGTTGCGGTGGTAAGTACACTGTCGCCGTTTTCCGTTCAGTTTTCTCAAACTCTCAATACAGAATATTCGGTTTCCTTCCTTACTCAGGAAGTTTCCTCGCTATTCCGTCCCCCCATTTCCCGTTGATATAGGGTTGGTACGCCTGAAATTTAGGCCTCTACCCACTTATCCTTATCAAGCGGGAGTCGACAAAACTCCCAAAACAGTTGTTTAAAACGCGTGATCGTCACTGAATGCGCTCATCGCGTCTTATGATTGGGAGTTACCATGAAACCTTTACCTGATTATCTGCGCCATCTTGCGCTGATAGTTTCCCTGTTATTCCTCGCTGCCTGTTCGGAGGGCGAAAATCATGCCGCTAAAGCCGCATCGATTGCCACACTGGATGTTTACAAAAGCCGCACCTGCCAG
>NZ_DDKU01000123.1:0-12330 GCF_002339775.1 Thalassolituus sp. UBA2590 | reverse complement strand
CTGGATGTTTACAAAAGCCGCCCCTGCCAGTGCTGCCAGCAATGGGTCCGGCACATGGAAGACTCCGGCTTTGAGACCAAAATCCACCACCCGGCAGATTTGAATCGCGTTAAAGACGAGCATGGCATTGCCACCGAATACCAATCCTGCCACACGGCGGTGACGAGTGACGGCTATGTCTTCGAAGGTCATATTCCCGCGCGCTTCATGCAGCAGTTTCTGGAAAACCCACCGCAGGGTGCCATCGGCCTGAGCGTGCCTGGCATGCCAGCGGGCAGCCCCGGGATGGAAATGGGCGACAGGTTTATGCCTTATCAGGTGTGGCTGCTTAAAAAGGACGGTTCTGCTGAAGTGTTTGCTTCAGTGAACAGTCGCGATCAGCAATAGGACGTATCACCATGAACATTCAAAGGCGTTTTTTATTATTGTTCCTGTTGGTAGGGGTTCCTGCTTTTGCCGAGGAAAAAGTTGCCCAAGAACAGTTTGCCCAAACACAGCTGGATCAAGACCAGGCTGGTACGTTGACTTTGGAAGCGGCGATTGCACAGGCGATTGGTTCCGACCCCTGGCTGAAGGGCAGTCGTTACCGGGAAGATGCACTGGCCAGTGAATCCATTTCCGCTTCAACCCTGCCTGATCCTAAGGTCAGTCTGATGGCGGCTAACTTCCCGACCGACAGTTTCGATATCAACCAGGAACCGATGACGCAGCTGACTGTGGGCGTTAGTCAGATGTTTCCACGCGGCGATAGTCTGAAACTAACCAGCCGCCAAAAGCAGGAGTTGGCGGCCCAGGAGCCCTTGCTCAGACGGGATCGCCAGGACAAGGTGACCGCGACGGTGACTCAGTTATGGCTGGAAGCCTACCGGGCACAGGAAAGTATCCGTTTAATTGAGCAGGATCGCGCGCTGTTTGAACATCTGGTGGATGCAACCAAAGCCAGTTATTCCTCCGCATTGGGGCGCGCTCGCCAGCAGGATATTATCCGGGCACAACTGGAGCTCACCCGGCTGGATGATCGTCTGACTGCGTTGCGACAACAACTTGAATCTGCCCAGCAGCGACTGTCCGAGTGGATTGGCGGTCAAGCCAGTCTGCCATTGGCGCAGACCTTATCCAGCAAATTGGGTGATGAGCCAACCTTAGCCATGGGTCAGACGCACAATGATCGCTGGCTCTATGAACAGATCAATCGGCATCCCCTGTTATTGGCCTTTGACCAGCGTATCGAGGCTATGCAGACCGGGGTTGAATTGGCCCAGCAAAAGTATAAGCCCGAGTGGGGGCTCACCGCCCAGTACGGCTATCGGGACGATGACCCCATGGGCCGGGATCGCGCCGATCTGTTCTCGGTCGGTGTCACATTTGATCTGCCGCTTTTCACGGGTAATCGACAGGATAAGGACGTTAGTGCTGCCACCTCCCGAGCCGAGGCGCTGCGAACGGACAAGCTACTGATGGCGCGAAAACTGATGGCGCAACTGGACACAATGCTCGTGCAAATCCAGCGTCTGAATCAGCGCCGCACACTCTACGACCAGCAGCTACTGCCGCAAATGGCAGAGCAGGCCGAAGCTGCCCTGACTGCCTATAACAACGACGATGGTGACTTTGCCGAAGCCGTGCGTGCCCGTATCGCCGAGCTAAACGCCAAGATCGATTTCCTGACCATCAGGGTCGACCGGCTAAAAACCATTGCCGAACTGAACTATCTGTTACCGCCAAACCGCTCAGGGCTGTTACCGCAAAGCCGCGCAAAGCAGTCTCCTGCAGCAAACGGCAACCGCACGGAAGGAATGACTCCATGAAGATGCAATTGAATAAATCATTTTTCATTACCGTTGCTTTGCTGATTGCGACGGCAACCCTCGCCCACTATTCAGCCTTGTGGCGTATGCAAGACGCGGGAGAGGGCGGTAAGGCGACAGCCAAAAAGGAACCGCTCTACTGGGTCGCGCCGATGGACCCCAATTACAAGCGTGATAAACCGGGTAAATCCCCCATGGGGATGGACCTGATTCCGGTGTATGAAGAAGCCGGCGGTGATGAGGAGATTGGCACAGTCACAATATCACCGGATGTGGTCAATAACCTTGGCGTACGCACGGCACTCGTTACCCGAGGCCAGATGGACGTTTCCGTCAATACCGTGGGTTATGTGCAATACGATGAAGATCGCTTGATACATATTCACCCGCGGGTGGAGGGTTGGATCGAAAAACTCTACGTCAAAGCATCTGGCGATCCGGTGGAGCAGGGGGCACCTCTCTATGCGCTTTACTCACCGACCCTGGTTAATGCGCAGGAGGAATTACTCTTGGCACTAAAGCGCAATAACGCCACGCTGATTGACGCCGCTAAGGAGCGCCTGGCATCTCTTCAGGTGCCAGAATCAGAAATCAACCGACTGAAGAAATCCGGCAAGGTGAGCCAGACCATCACCATCACAGCCCCGCAATCGGGTGTACTGGATAACCTCATGGCGCGCGAAGGCATGTTTGTAAAACCCGGCATGGAAATCATGGCGATCGGTCAGCTGGATCATATCTGGGTGATTGGTGAAGTCTTTGAGCGACAGGCTTCCCTGGTGCAAGTCGGCGATCAGGTCCAGATGCATTTGGGTTATTTACCGGGGCGTGAGTGGCAGGGCCAGGTCGACTATGTCTACCCGAGCCTTAACACCACGACTCGCACCGCTCAGGTAAGAGTGCATTTTCACAATCCCGATGGTTATCTGAAACCGGGTATGTTTGCGCAGATGCGCATTGAGGCGGCACCGATGGACGACACTCTGTTGATTCCCCGTGAGGCGCTGATTCGTACCGGCAGTCAATCCCGTGTTGTGCTGGCCAAGGACGAAGGCCGTTTTAAATCCGTTGCTGTGCGGGTTGGGCATATCACTGATGATCAGGCGGAAATCATGTCGGGGCTTGATGAGGGCGACCGCATTGTGACCTCAGCACAATTTCTGATTGATTCCGAGTCCAGCAAAACCTCGGACTTTCGGCGCATGGACCATGGTTCGGATGATAAGGCTGAGACTACGGTGCCCACATCGGTCTGGGTCGGCGCACGTATTAAAAGCCTGATGACCGAGCACCGGATGTTGACGCTGGCGCATGACGCCATCGATGACTGGCAATGGCCGGCCATGACCATGAATTTTACCGCCTCTAAAAATGTAGACCTTCAAGGTTTACAGCCTGACATGACTCTTCACGTAGAAATTACAAGAGAGGGCGACAACAACTATGTGATCAGCCAGATCCATCGACCTGATGCTGCTACCGAAGACATGCCGATTTCCGACGGTGATCAGCCGATGAGTCACAACGGTATGGAAATGGATCACGGCCAACATCAATCCATGACTCATGATGGCATGGAGATGGGTAACGATTCGATGGAGACAGACCACGATTCGATGAATATGGATCACAGTCAGATGGATATGGACCACAGTCAGCACAACGGGGAGGGTAAGCCATGATCGAAGGCATTATCCGCTGGTCTGTCCAGAATCGGTTTTTTGTATTGTTGGCCACTCTGATACTGGTGGGGATTGGCGGCTGGTCACTGAAAAACACGCCGGTGGACGCGATACCCGATCTCTCGGACGTGCAGGTGATCATCAAAACCAGCTACCCCGGACAGGCGCCACAGGTGGTGGAAGATCAGGTTACCTATCCACTGACTACCGCCATGCTCTCGGTACCAGGTGCGGTCACCGTGCGCGGCTATTCCTTCTTCGGTGACTCCTATGTTTACGTTATTTTTGACGAGGATACCGATGCCTATTGGGCCCGCTCGCGGGTGTTGGAATACCTGTCACAAGTGGCACCCACCTTGCCGCCCAACGCCCGACCGCAACTGGGGCCGGACGCCACCGGTGTCGGCTGGGTTTACCTGTACGCATTGGTGGATCGTACTGGTAAACACGATATCAGCCAGTTGCGCAGCCTGCAGGACTGGTTCCTGAAATACGAGCTGCAAACCGTGCCCGGCGTGTCGGAAGTCTCTGCCCTGGGCGGCATGGTGAAGCAGTATCAGGTCAAGGTACACCCGGATAAATTGCGGGCCTTTAATATTCCGCTGTCCCATATCCAGATGGCCATCCAGCGCGGTAATCAGGAGGTGGGCGCATCCGTCGTGGAAATGGCCGAGGCGGAATACATGGTACGTGCCTCCGGATATATCCAGGGGCGCGAGGATCTGGCCAATATTCCTTTAGGTATCAACGTCAAGGGCACACCACTGCTGCTGAAAGATGTGGCGGATATCGATGTAGGTCCGCAGATGCGCCGGGGTATTGCCGAGCTGAATGGCGAAGGTGAAGCCGTCGGTGGCATCGTGGTGATGCGCTTTGGCGAAAACGCCCAGAAAACCATTGACGGTGTGAAAGCCAAACTGGAAACCCTTAAGGCGGGTCTTCCCGAAGGTGTGGAAATCGTGACGGTTTACGACCGTTCCGGACTGATTGAACGCGCCGTTGAAAACCTGTGGCATAAGTTGCTGGAGGAGTTCATCGTCGTTGCCCTGGTGTGTGTGGTATTTCTGTTCCATATCCGCTCCAGCCTGGTGGCCATCGTCAGTCTGCCCGTCGGTATTCTCACCGCCTTTATCGTTATGCACCTGCAAGGGCTGAACGCCAATATCATGTCCTTGGGCGGTATCGCTATTGCCATCGGGGCAATGATTGATGGCGCTATCGTGATGATCGAGAACATGCACAAGCACATGGAGCGCACACCCCTGACCAACGAAAATCGCTGGCAAGTGGTTGCGGAATCGGCGGCTGAAGTGGGGCCCGCGCTGTTTTTTAGCCTGCTGATCATCACCGTGAGCTTTGTGCCGGTGTTTACCCTGGAAGCGCAAGAGGGACGGATGTTTTCACCTCTGGCCTTCACCAAGACTTACGCCATGGCGGCTAGTGCCGCACTGGCGGTGACACTGGTGCCGGTGCTGATGGGTTATTTTATTCGTGGCAAGGTCTTGCCTGAGCACAAAAACCCGCTGAATCGGGCCTTGATTGCCGTCTACATGCCTGCGCTGAAAGTGGTGCTTAACCACCCCAAAACCACTTTGGCCTTGGCTTTGGTGGTGACGGTCATCGGCTTCTGGCCGGTGAGCAAAATTGGCAGCGAATTTATCCCGCCGCTCGATGAGGGTGATCTGATGTATATGCCCACCACCTATCCCGGGCTGTCCATTGGTAAAGCCCGGGAGATTCTGCAGCAGACGGACAAGCTGATTGCCACCGTACCGGAAGTGAAAAGCGTGTTCGGCAAAATCGGTCGTGCAGAAACCGCCACCGACCCGGCGCCGCTGACCATGATCGAAACGTTTATCCAGCTCAAACCGAGGGATGAATGGCGCGAGGGGATGACCACCGACTCGCTCAAAAAAGAGCTGGACGCGCTGGTGAAATTTCCCGGCCTGACTAACGCCTGGGTGATGCCGATCAAAACCCGTATCGATATGTTGGCCACCGGCATTAAAACCCCGGTGGGCATCAAAGTGGCCGGGCCCGACCTCAAACAAATCGAAAAAATCGGGCGGCGCCTGGAGCAGGTGTTAAAGGATGTTCCAGGTACGGCTTCGGTTTATTCCGAACGAGTGGCCGGTGGGCGCTATATCAAGGTGGATATCCAACGGGAAAAAGCCGCGCGCTACGGGCTGAATATTGCCGATGTGCAACAGGTGGTGGCCACCGCCATCGGCGGCATGAACGTCACCCAAACCATTGAAGGCCTGGAACGCTACCCGGTGAATCTGCGTTACCCGCAGGATCTGCGTAATTCCCCGGAGCAACTGGCACTGTTGCCTATCGTGACAACTAGCGGCCAACGCATTGCCCTGGCGGACGTGGCGAACGTCTATGTGGAAGATGGCCCGCCTGCCATCAAGAGTGAAAACGCTCGCCTCAACGGTTGGACCTTTGTCGATATCGACGGGGTGGATCTTGGCAGTTACGTCCAGAACGCCATGGCCGTGGTGGCCGATCAGGTCGAGCTTCCAACGGGCTATTCACTGAACTGGTCAGGGCAGTATGAATACATGCTGCGAGCCAAGGAAAAGCTCATCTACGTGGTGCCGCTGACGCTAGCCATCATTATCGTGCTGCTGTATTTCAACTTCCGCAGCTTTGCTGAAGTCGCGATTATCATGGGCACGCTGCCCCTGGCGATGGTGGGTTCAATCTGGTTGATGTACCTGCTCGGTTACAACTTCTCAGTCGCCGTAGGCGTGGGCTTTATTGCGTTGGCGGGTGTCGCGGTGGAAATTGGCGTCATCATGCTGGTATATCTCAACCAGGCTTATCGCCATATGCTGGAGGAGTGTGAGCAGGAGGGCGTGGAACCCCGCCTGGAAACCCTGCGCCACGCCGTATTACACGGTGCCGGCTTACGGGTGCGTCCGGTGATGATGACGGCTGCCGCGATTATCGTGGGGCTGTTGCCGATAATGTACGGAACAGGGACCGGTTCGGAGGTCATGAGTCGTATTGCCGCGCCCATGGTGGGTGGGATGCTAAGTGCGGTAATTCTGACTTTACTCGTGCTACCAGCCGTTTACCTTCTTTGGAGAAAGCACTGAGAAAGGGATCTGGCCAAATGTCATTCGAGTTGATCTGGATCAAATAATCTACCCCAACATTACAGGTGTGTAATGTTGGGGTCATCCAGGTGTCAGTCTCCCCTCATTAACACAGCCAATAGATGGCATGAATCCGCACGCTAAAACTGCTTGACCTGTGTCCATGACACAGGTGTATAACCTTTTCCAGCGCACGGTTATAAAGCTAGGTGTAGAACCTCGGTTTATAACCGGTGATTGACTCAGATCAAGGTCCTGATCCCGGCGGAAGCTTAGGATGGCATGACTGGATCAAGAGGAGGGTGGCATGAAAGTCATCGAGGTTGCCAGGCTATTGGGCATTACGGCAGACACGGTACGGTTTTATACCCACATCAATATTCTGAATCCCACCAAAAGCAAGGCCAATGGATATCGGGAATACAGCGACAACGATGTTAAGCGTTTGCGGTTTGTGTTAAGCGCCCGACAGTTGGGATTTTCGGTCGAGGATATTCAGGAAATTCTTTCCCATGCTGACAAGAAAAAATCTCCTTGTCCGACGGTGAGACGCTTGATTGATCAGAGATTACATGAAACTGAGCAGCAGTTTAAAGAAACGATACGGCTGCGGGATCGTATGCAACGCGCCGTATTGGAGTGGAGCCAAAAACCGGACAAGGCTCCGACAGGTCATATGCTTTGCCATTTAATTGAAGAATTCACCGTGGAGGAATGAGTATGAATACACACCAAACGTCGAACGCCAATCAACGTAAAAGTGGCTGTTGCTGTGCGGGCAAGTCATCCATTTCGTCTGCGGCACCTGATACCAACAGTGTTAGCAGATCATCGCAACCCCTGCACCAATTACAAGTGCAGGGAGCCACCTGTGGTGGTTGCGTTAAAAGTATAGAACATACTCTGAAATCCGTTTCCGGGGTCAGTGAGGCCTCTATGGATCTGGCAACCGGTGTCGCTTCAGTTGTTGGTGCAGTCGATGCAGATCATCTCGTTGAAGTATTGCAAGGCGTTGGCTTTCCAGCGGCGGTCATCCGATAACAGTTCTTAAGAAATAACCGGGAGTAGGGTATGAGTACAACTAAAACGGAATCTGGCGGTGTCTCTTGCCATGAAGATGGTACGACAACTCCGCCTCATGATCATCATGCACATAAGGCTAATCACCACAGTTCAGGAAATAACTCTGGTCCTCAGGAACTGATTATTGAAGGTGCGGGTTGTGCCAGTTGCGTTGGAAAAATTGAGTCGGCGCTAAAGGCGGTGTCCGGTGTAGAAAATGCCGAGATGAATTTCGCTCAGCGCACTGTGAGTGTGACGGGCAATGCCGATGCTGCTGATCTGGTAAAGGCGGTGGAAAAAGCCGGTTACAACGCGAAGCTTGCGGCTGCGGAGAGCGAAGATGATGCGCTCGCAGAAAAAGAAAAGGCGGATCAGGCTTATTACAAACGCCTGATGAAGGAAACCTGGATAGCCCTTTCCCTGGGTGGGCCGCTAATGGCCTATGCGCTGATTACCGGGGAGGTTAATGTTAATACCACAACCGAGCGGATCGCTTGGCTGATCGTTGGCATACTCACCTTTGGCGTTTTGTACTTCTCAGGAAAACATTTTTTTGTCGGCGCCTGGAAGTCCTTCCTGAATCATTCTGCCAATATGGACACTTTGATTGCGCTGGGTACGGGTACCGCATGGCTGTATTCCATGGTGGTCGTATTTTTCCCCGAGTCGGTTCCAGAACAAGCTCGCCATGTTTACTTTGAGGCCACGGCGATCATTATCGGGCTGATCGATCTGGGCCTGGCCCTAGAGCTCAAAGCCCGCGGGCGCACATCGGAAGCTATTAAACGGCTGATCGGCCTGCAGGCTAAGACAGCCAGAGTCATACGCGACGAAAAGGAACTGGATATCGCCATCGAACAGGTGCTCATGGACGATGTGGTGCGTGTACGTCCGGGAGAAAAAATTCCTGTGGATGGTGAAGTCATAGAAGGCCATACCGCCATTGACGAGTCCATGTTAACGGGTGAACCCATGCCCGTTGAAAAAGCCGTGGGCGACACGGTTGCAGCGGGCACCATCAATAAAACCGGCTCCATTCTGTTTAAGGCCACTCGTGTCGGCAAAGACACGGCCCTGGCGCAAATTATCAACATGGTCAAACGCGCACAGAATTCCAAGCCGCCTATTGGTCGTTTGGCCGATGTGATTTCCGCGTATTTTGTACCCGTCGTAATGATTATCGCCGTCACCAGTGCGTTGGTCTGGCTCAACTTTGGCCCGAACCCAGCCGTGGCGTTTGCCATCGTATCTGCCACCACGGTACTGATTATCGCCTGTCCCTGTGCGTTGGGTCTGGCAACCCCCATGTCGGTGATGGTGGGTGTGGGCAAAGCGGCAGAAGCGGGTGTCCTTATTCGCAACGGCGAAGCCTTGCAAACCGCATCGAAAATATCAGCGATGATTCTGGATAAAACCGGCACCATTACCCTGGGGGCGCCGAAGGTCACCGATATTTTGGTCGCTGGCGAGCAGGACGAGAACACTATCCTGAAGCTGGCAGCCACGCTCGAATCGGGTTCTGAACATCCGCTGGCGCTGGCGATTGTCGAGTCAGCCCAGGAGAAGGGTATCGAAACCGGGAAGGTCTCCAATTTCAATGCCATCGCCGGTCACGGTGTGCAGGCTGAGGTGGATGGCAAAACGTTGCTGTTCGGCAATGAAAAACTGATGCGAGAGCGCAATATCGAACTCGGCGATTTTGTTGAAAAAGCGCAGGGCCTGGCTGCCGAGGCTAAGACGCCGATGTATTTCGCCGTGGATAACAAGCTCTCCGCCATTATCGCGGTGGCTGATCCCATCAAAGAAGACTCTATTGCCGCCATTAAACGACTGCAGCACAACGGCATTCGCGTTGTCATGCTGACCGGCGACAACCGCGCCACGGCAAAAGCCGTCGCCGAAAAGGCGGGCATTAAAGAGTTCTTTGCCGAGGTGTTACCGGAGGACAAATCCAAAAAGGTTCAGGAACTGCAGATGGAAGGTGAAGTGGTCGGCATGACAGGCGATGGCATCAACGACGCGCCAGCGTTGGCAATTGCCAATGTGGGTTTCGCCATCGGTACGGGCACCGACGTGGCCATAGAGAGTGCCGATATCACCTTGATGCGCGGATCGCTGCATGGGCTTGCCGATGCCATTGCGGTGAGCAAGGCCACATTACGTAACATCAAACAGAACCTGTTCGGTGCGTTTATTTACAACGTGGCGGGTGTTCCGGTTGCCGCAGGTATTCTTTACCCCTTGCTTGGGGTACTTATGAACCCTGTGATTGCGGGTGCCGCAATGGCATTTTCGTCGCTCACGGTCGTCACCAATGCCAACCGACTGCGCTTGTTCAAAGCGCAGGAGCACTAATGGCTATTTCGTCAGAAACTTGTTTAGGAGAGTGGACATGTTAATCATTAATAGTATTGGCGTTGTTGTGATCGCGCTCATTATATGGTGGTTTTGGTTGTACAAGCCCAAAGAGGCAGAGCTGGGTGAAAATGATCTGGTGATTACCGTGGAAAATGGCACCTATTCACCCTCCCGAATTAAAGTGCCTGCGGGTGAGCCGGTTGAGCTGAAGTTCATACGTAAAGATGAATCACCCTGCTCAGAAACGTTACTGATTCCCGAACTGCAAATCAGTGACACCTTGCCCCTCAATAAACTGAAGTCCATACAACTACCTGCACTGAAATCTGGTGAATACGCCTTTCATTGTCAGATGCAGATGTATCGCGGTCAGCTCACGGTGAATTAGAGAATGTTCAACAAAGAAAGTAAGGATTGATATCAGTATGAATATTCAAAAAGTGACCGCCATTTTTGACGAATTTCGTTTGAAGGACGTAGAAGAAGCACTGATTAGGCATGGGGTTAAAGGCTTCACCCTGCATCCGGTTCGCGGTCGTGGAGAATACTTCGACAGCTTCAACGAGAATCATTTGATTAAGCACATTCAAATGGAGATTTACGCCAGGTCAGAGCATGCAAATAACATCGCGCAACTGATTGTAGAAACGGCGCACGTCAATGCCGATAGCGAAGGGCTGGTTTGTATTATTCCGGTGAATGACTTGCTTTGGATTCATGATAAACGCAGTGCGATAGACAGCGATTTTCAATTTCATCCGTGAGGTGTGATATGGCAACGCAAAAAACATCATTCTGGTTAACACCCAAAGGACTGGCGGCATTGGGCCTAATTGGTGCTGCCACGTATTTTCTGCTGATCGAACACCGCCAGCATGTCTGGCAGTTTTTACCTTTTCTGATTTTGCTGGCATGTCCTTTTATGCATCTTTTCATGCATGGAGGTCATGGTGGCCACGGGGGGCATGGTGGGAGCCATCAGCGCCAGGGAGAAGGCCATCAGCATGAGGGTGAGTCAGATCAAGATGCTTACCAGCGTGGATTAGAAGATGGGCGCCGGGATAGCGAACATCGGCACCACCATTGACCCGGTAGAAAACAGGAGAACGACAAATGCACGGTGATTCAGCTTATGGTCTCTGGACACTGGTGATACTGAATTCGGCAATATTTATTTTCTTTGCCTTCAGTTTTGCCAAGCCACAAACAAAAACCGACTGGCGCAGTTTTGGGGCTTTCTCTGCGTTCATTATTGCGCTCTTTACCGAGATGTATGGATTTCCGCTGACGATATATTTTCTGTCTGGATGGCTGGCGGAAAAGTACCCAGGAGTGGACTTCCTCTCCCATGAAAATGGCCATTTACTGCACACCATGCTCGGGTTTGAAGGTGATCCGCACTTTGATCCGCTGCATATTGCCAGCAATGTACTAATCATGCTCGGCTTCTTTCTGCTCGCGTCGGCGTGGAACGTGCTCCACAAAGCGCAACAAACTCACTCCCTGGCGACCACTGGTTGGTATGCCCGCTGCCGTCACCCGCAATACATTGCTTTTATCATGATTATGTTTGGCTTTCTGTTGCAGTGGCCGACCCTGCCGACATTGGTCATGTTCCCGATATTGGTCGTTGTCTATGTACGACTGGCCAAGCGTGAAGAGCGTATGGCGATTGAGGAATTTGGCGACGTGTATCTTCGCTATATGGAGTCGACCCCAGGGTGGGTACCTAAATTTTCTACCGATAAAGCCGCTTCAAACTATTGAGGATATACCAATGAAACGTAATTCTATCAGAACTATGATTTCCGCCGTCGTTATTGCTACGGCAATAGCTTCACCAGTATTTGCAGAAAATGCGCATGATCACGGTGATAAAAACCAAGGCGCTAACAATGGCATGATGATGGGGATGATGAATCATGATCAGATGATGGCGATGCATGATCATATGAAAAAAATGCATGCCCTGATGTCAGAAATCAAAACCGAAACCGACCCAGAAAAACGTCAACAATTAATGAATGAGCATATGCAAACTATGCAAGAAGGTATGCAGATGATGAATATGGGGAACGGCATGAAAGGCGGTAAGAAAATGGACAAAATGGATATCACAAAACGTATGGATATGATGGAAAAACACATGGGGATGATGCAAAAAATGATGGGGCAAATGATGGACCATGAATCAGAGACGAAAAAATCACCGGTGCATAAACACAAAAAATAAGTTGTTGGATTATTTAAGAAAGGTACAGGGCCGATGAGCGAACATCGATCAGGCATTAACCCGGGATTTGTCACCAGACA
>NZ_DDKU01000053.1:0-7462 GCF_002339775.1 Thalassolituus sp. UBA2590 | reverse complement strand
TCATCAGACCACCGGCGCTGTCCTCCGGGTAGCCCAGTACCTGTTCAAGACGGGTACGGTCCTGCTGGTCCATCGCGTCGAGTACTTCCTGGGTAACGCGTTCAGGAAGTTGCTGCAGGATGTCGGCGACGTCATCGGCGTCGAGGTCTGAAGTGATGTCGACCAGTTCTTCGGCACTCAGGTCCGACAGGAAGTGCGCTTGCAGGTCTTCGCTTAAGTACTGGAGTACTTCACCTTCGAGTTCTTTGTCGACCAGATCCCAGAGCACTTTACGTGCTTTCGGCGGGGACGACTCGATCAGGTGAGCAATATCGGCAGGCGCGAGACCAGAATTCAGGATGCGCTCTACTTTATTCAGGGCACCACTTTCCAGGGCAGCATTAAGGCTGTGGAGTTTTGCTTTTGCCTTTTCTGTGTGCTGAGCCATGGCCGGAATCCGGAGTAAATCGGGTTAACTGATTCTAGCCTGATTGCTCGGTTGATACCACGAAAGTACTCGTAGTTTTGGGCCTAATCAGCTGTTTTCGCGGGGATTATCGTCAGATTTTCCTGAGGGCTATTCTTCTTCATCGAAGCGGCGATCAATGAGATCGGTAATGGCATCGACGGCAGCTTCTTCGTCACTGCCTTCCGCTGTCAGGATCAGCTCAGTGCCTTTGCTTGCGGCCAACATCATGACCGACATAATGCTCTTGCAGTCGACCATACGCCCGTCCTTGCCAATTTTCAGCTGGCTGGAGAAGGCTGACGCGGTAGATACCAGTTTGGCCGCAGCACGGGCATGCAGGCCGAGTTTATTTATTATTAGAACGCTTTTCTGGATCATACGGTGTCCGGGTTATGGAGTGGGCAGATTCGCCGCTCGCGCTAGTTCACGGTGACGTACCTGCACGTTCGGGTATTTCATACGGTATTCGGTGGCTAGCTGCTCCGCCAGGTAGACGGATCTGTGCTGACCACCGGTGCAGCCAATTGCGATGGTCATGTAGCTCCGATTTGCTTCGATCAGACGATCCGTCCAGCGAGTCAGAAAATCGCTGATTGATTTCCGCATTTCTCCAACAACATCATAGCTGTTCAGGAATAACTGTACTTCACTGTCGAGGCCTGTGAGTTTTCGCAGGTCTTCGCTCCAGTAGGGGTTCGGCAGGTGCCGTACATCGAAAACGTAGTCGGCGTCTGTCGGGATACCGTGTTTAAAGCCGAACGACTCAAACAGGATCGACATCTCACCGTTCGGACGATCTGCAACCCGCAGGCGAATCATGCTGCGCAACTCGTGAACAGACATGTGGGTGGTGTCTAAGGTCAGGTCCGCCATATTGGCGAGTGGATCAAGGAGGTCTTTCTCCTGGTCGATGGCTTCTGCCAGTGACAGTTCTGTGGTCGTGAGAGGGTGCTTTCGGCGTGTCGCGCTGAATCGTTGCAGCAGAACCTTTTCAGACGCATCAAGATAAACCACGTCGAGCTGATAGTGATCATTAGGCAGATCGAACAGTAGTTGTTCGACAGGCTCTTCTGTCGCCGACAGGTTACGCGCGTCAATACTGACCGCTACCCGGGTGAGCTTGTCGTTAGCATCTGCCTGACTGGCCAATGCGGGTAGCAGCCCGATCGGCAGGTTATCGATGCAATAGAAGCCCAGATCTTCGAGAACGTGCAGAGCGCTCGATTTGCCCGATCCTGATCTTCCGCTGATAACTACCAGGCGCATATTCGACTCCGTGATGACTACCGCTCTGCGATCGCTCGCTGGAAAAGATGTTTGGCGTCTGGCGCGTTGCGTAGAGCTTCGCGATATTCCGCCTGATTAAAGTTACTGGCGAGTGTCGCCAATATCTGAAGGTGTTCGTCGGTCGCTTCCTCGGGGACTAACAAAGCAAATACGAGGTCGACCGGATTACCATCAATAGAATCATAGTCTATCGGGGTATTTAATCTTAGTAGAATGCCCAACGCTTTCTGACACTGCAGCAGTCGGCAGTGTGGGATGGCGATGCCTTCTCCTATCCCTGTGCTCCCCATGCGCTCGCGTGCTAACAGGCGTTCGTATATATCGTCTGCGGAGGCGTCGCCGATTTCTTCAGCAACCAGAGATGAAAGTTGTTCTAACAGTTTTTTCTTACTGGAAACGGTCACGTCAATGACGGACCGCTCCGGTGTGAGGATATCCTCAATACTCAAAGACATGCTTCAGCCTTGACCGTGTTGGCGCGCTACCAGCTTCTCTTTGTGTTTCAGAACCTGACGGTCCAGCTTATCCACCATCTGATCGATAGCGGTATACATATCTTCGTTTTCTGCTTTGGCGTGCAGGTCGTGACCTGTGATGTGAATTGTCGCTTCAGCCGTCTGTCGATCTTTAACGACAGTCAGTGTGACTTGCCCTGTGGTGATGCTGTCACTGTGGCGTGTCAGTTTAGCCATTTTATCTTCAACGTGTGCCTGCATAGCTTCTGTTACTTCTACATGATGACCACTGATATTGATTTGCATGCCAAGTCTCCTGTGTCGCTGGCGGTATGTGAATCAAAGTCTGTTGACTCTCAACTAACAGACTCTAAATCAGCTGCTTACGTTCATTTGATGGTGGTATCAGCATAGCCTCGCGGTATTTCGCTACCGTGCGCCGTGCCACTTTGATGCCTTTCTCACCCAGCATCGTTGCTATCTTGTTGTCACTGAGTGGCTTCCGCGTGTTTTCGTCCGCGATCAGTTTTTTGATCATCGCCCGGATGGCCGTCGATGAACACTCCCCGCCGCTGTCGGTGCTGACGTGGCTGGAGAAAAAATACTTGAGCTCAAAAATGCCGCGCGGCGTATGCATGTATTTCTGAGTCGTCACCCGCGAGATCGTTGACTCATGCATACCAACCGCTTCGGCGATGTCATGAAGCACCAGCGGTTTCATCCCTTCATCACCTTCTTCAAAGAAGTCTATCTGGAATTCAACGATTTTGGTTGCGACTTTGAGCAGAGTGTCATTGCGACTTTGCAGGCTTTTGATAAACCAGCGCGCTTCCTGCAGGTGATCTTTGAGGAAGGTATTGTCGGCACTGCTGTCTGAGCGGCGGATCAGCGATGCATAATCGGCATTCACACGCAGCTTGGGTGCAATTTCTGGATTCAGCTCAACACGCCACTCATCACGAATCTGGCGGACGATGACGTCTGGAATGACGTATTCAGATTCTTCTGAAGCGATACCGGCACCCGGCTTAGGGTTCAGCTCTTTAATCAGTCGCATGACGGATTTCAGATCGTCTTCCTTTAATTTGGTACGGCGCATCAGCGACTGATAATCACGGCTACCAAGCAGGTCAATATGATCACGAATGATCAGCTGAGCTTCGGTTAACCACGGGGTACCTTGTGGAAGCTGATGCAGCTGAAGAAGCAGACATTCGCGCAGGTCGCGGCAGAAAACACCGGCCGGATCAAATTGTTGCAGGCGATGAAGAACAGCCATCACTTCTTCTTCTTCGATCTCGAGTGATGGGTCCATCGCTTCAATGACGTCTTCAACTGTCGTGTGAAGGTAGCCATCATCGTCTACACCATCAATCAGCATGGTCGCAACTTCGCGGTCAGCATCTGACATTGGGGTCAGGTTTAGCTGCCAGAGCAGGTGATCCTGCAGATTGTCGCTGGTGGCGTAGCGGGAATCGTAGTCAAAGTCTTCGTCTACCGGCCCGGAGCTTGATGCGACTCCGGCGCTGACCTGATAGGTATCTTCCCACTGGCTATCTACAGGCAGGTCATCGGGCAGTTTCTCGCTCGACCATTGCTCATCGAGAGATTCCTGGCCGCTCTGATCGTCGTAGGAATTGTCATCGTAGGAATTGTCGTAATCCTGATTGTCAGAGCTGCTCTCACGGTCTTCGCGGCTGTCTCTGTCGTTGTTATCGGAATCAGAACTGCGGGAATCGTTGTCGGACTCGTTTCCTGAGTCGCTGTTGTCATCAAACTCTTCGCTTTCCAGCATTGGGTTGGAATCCAGCGCTTCCTGAATTTCCTGCTGAAGGTCCAGCGTTGAAAGCTGGAGGAGGCGGATGGCCTGTTGCAGCTGAGGCGTCATTGTCAGCTGCTGGCCCATCTTAATCTGAAGGGATGTCTTCATATAACTCGGTAATTACGACCTGAAAATCTAACCATCTTTTTGTTTGATGCACCTAGCATTATAGGCAAAGTCCTTGTGTATGGAACCTATTTTGCTTACCAGAGTAAATAGATAACCTTACAGTACGTGACATTGGTCAGAGTTTCAAAGACGGAAATCGTCACCAAGGTAGACTTCCCGTACCTGTTCATTCGCCAGTACGTCTTCAGCCGTGCCTTCGGCGATGATGTGGCCGCCACCGACGATGAAAGCCTTTTCGCAAATCGCGAGGGTCTCGCGCACGTTATGGTCGGTGATCAGTACGCCGATGCCCCGCGCTTTGAGCTGACGGATGATATCCATGATGTCCGATACTGAGATCGGATCTACACCGGCGAAGGGTTCGTCGAGCAGAATGAAGGAGGGCTCTGCTGCCAGCGCTCTGGCAATCTCGACACGTCGACGCTCACCGCCGGATAACGCCATGCCTGCGCTGTCGCGGATGTGTTGAATATGAAATTCGTTGAGTAGCTGCTCGAGCTGTTCGGTGCGCTGCTGGCGATTGAGATCTTTACGGGTCTCAAGAATTGCCATGATGTTATCGGCAACACTGAGCTTGCGGAAAATCGACGCTTCCTGCGGCAGGTAGCCGATGCCTTTGCGGGCGCGGCCGTGCATTGGCAGGTGGCTGATGTCTTCGTCGTCGATCATGATGCGACCACGATCAGCCTGCACCAGGTTGACGATCATGTAGAAACAGGTCGTTTTGCCGGCGCCATTAGGGCCCAGCAAACCAACGATCTGACCGCTTTCAACGCGTATAGACACGTCTTTAACGACTTCGCGGCCGCCGTAACTTTTGGCCAGATGTTCTGCCTTCAGTGTTTTCATTCTGTCGCTGCTTCCGGAGATTCTGTCGTGTCAGACTCTGAGTCAGATTCGGACTCAGGTTTTGGCGGCTGGATAACGACTTTGATCCGGCCGGAGTCTTCATCTGTGCTGTCGGTCGACGACTCAGCGGTGGTGCCATCAGCACGCACGGTCTCTGTTGCCATGTCGTAGGTGATGCGTTCGCCGCTGAAAATATTGCCTTCCTGTTCCAGCTCAGCATCGCCGGTGATAATGATGCGGCGCTCGCTGGTGTAGTAATCGATGCGGTTGCCGAGGGCTGTGGTGAGCGGTTTACCGACTTCAATCTGCTGCTGATAACGGGCGCGGTCGCCTTCTGCGACGGCTTTTTCGAGGGTGTCGCCGTTGCGCAGAATCATCAGGCGGTCGGCTTCTATTTTCAGCGTGCCTTGGGTAAGAATGACGTTGCCTTCATACACAACTGTACCTGCGCGGCGGTCGATTTCTGCAGAATCTGAGAGGATCGTCATTTCTTTCTGCCAGTCATCCGGCAATGCGACTGTGTAGCTTGCGATCACTGACAGCGACATCACGGCCAGTTTATTGAACAGGTTCATAAGTCGTACGGACTCCTGTTTTCAGTTCGAGGCGCTGACGTGTGGCGTCAAACATCATTCCGGTGCCAGTCATGCGGCTGTTTTCACCCGTCATGGTAACCAGCTCATCAGTCTCTGCGATCTTGTCATCAATATGATAGGTCAGCCTTGAGGTTTCAAGGCGCATCGGGTCACTGCTGTCGAGCGGCCTGATTAATATGTTGCCTGATAATTTCAGTGCCTGTTCGTTGCCGCGCATAACACCTTCGTCAGCGGTCAGTACCCAGTCGTCTTTTGAACTGACCAGAAGACGTGGCTCACTGAATACGGTGAGGTCGCCCTCGGGAAAGTGCTCTGATTTTGCGGCGTAAAAAGTATCGGCCAGTGAGCCGTCTTTTTCGTAGCGGCGACTGAACAGTACTTCGCCATAATAATCCGGCTCGCGAACGACCTGTTCGGTCGTTTGCCCGGTAATATCGCGGGTGTAGCGATCTACTGCCAGAAAGGCAACGCCGAAAAATGCGGTGACTAATAGCAGTAGATAGCGCTTACGCATCAGATGACGCCTGCTCGCAGAAGGTCGTGCATGTTAATAACACCGACGGTGCGGCCTTCGTCCTGCACGACGAGCGCGTTGATCTTGCCGTCTTCCATGATTTTCAGGGCTTCTGCTGCGAGCATGCCCGGTGAGGTCGTTTTACATTCAACCGTCATCACATCTTTGATGGTGGCATTACGGATATCGACACCATGGTCGATGGCACGACGAAGGTCACCATCGGTGAAGATACCGGCGAGCTTGCCGTCCGGGCCTGCGACTGTAGTCATGCCCAGCCCTTTCGAGGTGGCGATCAGCAGCGCTTCAGGCAGTGAGGTTTCCGGAGAGACAACCGGAATCTGCTCGCCACTGTGCATGATGTCTTCTACTTTCAATAGCAGACGACGACCGAGGCTACCGCCCGGGTGCGAAAATGCGAAGTCTTCGGCGGTGAAGCCTTTTGCTTCCAGCAGCGCGATCGCCAGCGCATCACCCATCACGAGTGCACACGTTGTCGAGGACGTCGGCGCCAGATCAAGAGGGCAGGCTTCCTGATCGACACCTGCATAAAGGTGGCTGTCTGCCGCTTTCGCGAGTGTGGATTCTTTATTTCCTGTCATGCTGATCAGCTGCGTACCCTGACGCTTCAGCAGTGGCAGCAGGCTGGTCACTTCGCTGGTTTCACCAGAGTTGGATAATGCAATGACAACGTCGGCAGCGGTGATCATACCCATGTCACCATGGCTGGCTTCGCCCGGGTGAACGAAAAAAGCAGGTGTGCCGGTACTGGCCAGTGTCGCCGCCATCTTGTTGCCAACGTGACCAGACTTGCCCATGCCGGTTACTACAACTCGACCACGGCACTGAATAATCAACTGGCAGGCGCGGGTGAAATTCTCATCCAGATGGTTGCTCAGTAGGCCAACCGCTTCCTGTTCGAGTTTTACCGTGCGGCGTGCGGAGTCAATAAAGTTAAAAGTCGTTGATTCAGTCATGCTTGATTTGCCAGAAATAAGGTGAACATGTAGCCGAGGTAGCCGGCAGTAAGAATGATGCCTGGGATACGTCCCAGCGTCCCTCTGCGATAACAGATAATAAAGAACAGCAGCAGGGCAAAGGTAACGCCAGCCATCACTATGTAGTCACGGTAAAGTGCCATTGGTTCAACGGCGGTGACCGCCAGTATCCCCGGGATCGGCATCACCGCGAGCAGGTTGAAAATATTTGAGCCAATGACATTACCGATAGCAATGTCATGGTGGCCTTTTAAAGCACTGGCGACGGACGCTGCAAGCTCGGGCAGGCTGGTGCCGATCGCAACGATAGTCAGACCAATCACAAGGTCAGACACACCAAAGGCCGTTGCGATACCGGTCGCAC
>NZ_DDKU01000118.1:0-14850 GCF_002339775.1 Thalassolituus sp. UBA2590 | reverse complement strand
CTCTACCAACTGAGCTAACGACCCGAAGGAGCCGCGTATATTACTGATATTTTCGCGGCTGACAACCCTTTTTCTGAAAAAAGTTTCAGATTCAGTAACTTAGACCCTGAAAGCCCGCGCTACTGAACCTGAGCACCTTTGAATGATGCAGTCATGCAGCGCGTGAGTGCATTATTCAGAAGTGCCTTGCATTTTCTTCAGGTAGGCCTGTGCCAGAGAAACGGTACTGTCGCTCTTGCCAGCGTACTGGCTGATGACTTCCTGCAACAGCGCCTTGCTCTCTGCCTTCTTACCTGATTTATCAAGCACGACGGCGAGCTTGTATGAAGCATCCGCGGCTTTCGAGTGACCACTGTGATCCTCTTTCACGGTTCGGAAGCGCGCTTCCGCAACGTCGAGCTTACCTTCAACCATGCTGACTTCGCCTGACCAGTAAATTGCATTTACTGCGAGTGCATCGCCGGCGTAGTTTTCAGCAAAGCTATCGAAGGCCTTACGTGCTTCAGCAAACTTTTTATCCCGGACAAGCTGCATCGCTGACTTATAGGCCTCTCCTGCAGGAGGGAGTGCCTCGCCATCATTGTTATCAGCTTCTGCCTGAGTCACTTCCTGGCTGTTAACCGCTGGCGGTGCCAGAGTTAACGCAGAGATTCGACTATCAAGGTCGAGGTAGCGATCTTGCTGCGACGCTTCCATTCGCCTGACTTTGGCCTGCTGCTCTTCGAGCTGGCCACGCAAGGAGGCAATTTCCGTCTTCATCTGCTCCACCTGGAGCATCAGTTCAGTAAGAAGGTCTCCACCAGGATTGGCGGATGGGGCAAGGATCGGGGATTGATCGGGAGTAACGACGGGTTCAGAACTGGCCGGGGCAACCACCTGGGTTGACCCGACCGATACCCAGCCGTCATCTGAAAGCGCGCTGACAGACGAGGCTGCCAGCGCCAGAGTAACGACAAGCCGCTTCATTAACGGCTCTGGTATTTAACTTCTACGCGACGGTTCTTAGCGTATGCAGAGCTGGTGCTACCAGTAACTGCTGGCTTCTCTTCACCAAAGCTAACAACTTTGACCTGGCTTGAAGAAGCACCTTTCGCCATCAGGAACTGACGAACAGCGATTGCACGACGCTCACCCAGAGCCAGGTTGTATTCAGGAGTACCGCGCTCATCAGCGTGACCTTCCAGAACAATACGTGCGCTTGAGTTTGATGCCAGGTACGCAGCGTGTGCACTCAGAGCGGCTTTGCCAGACTCTTTGATGCTTGACTGGTCAAAGTCAAAGTAGAAAACAGTGATGTCCAGCAGAGCCTGCTGAGCCGCTTTTTCAGCGTCTGACATCATTTGTTCACCCTGCAGTGACGCAGACTCAACACCAGTAGTAGCGCTATCAGCTGCTTCGTTTGCCTGCTGTTCGGTAGCAGTCGTTGCAGCGCCTGCACCCTCTTCCAGGTCACCATTGTTGGCACATGCAGTTACCAGAAGTGCGCCGAAGGCGATACCCAGTGCTTTGTACAGTGCTGTTTTTTGCATAGTTGCTTCTTCCCAATTGTGGTTAGTAGTTCAGATTAATTCAGTATCGGAGACCAGGCCGGTTCGCGTACGTCTCCGAATCTGGATGGCAGCCGGAATTTTACTTCCCCATCCACCGATACTGCCGCCAGAATACTTCGTTCTTTCTCAGTTGCCGCATAAATTACCATACTTCCGTTGGGGGCAACACTAGGCGATTCGTCCAAATTCGTGTCCCGGGTCAGTATTCTTACCCGGCCACTTTCCATGTCCTGAGAAGCGATATGAAACTGGTCTCCGTTACCGTGTACGTAGACCATTTTGCGGCCATCTGCGGTCATTCTCGCTCTGGCATTGTACCGGCCTTCAAAGGTGACCCGCTCTACCGAGCCATCGATAGTGTCCAGTTTGTAAATCTGCGGCCCACCAGCCCGGCTGGAGGTGAACAGAATATGGCGATTATCGGTCATCCACTGCGGTTCAGTATCAATGCCATAGTGTTTGGTAATTCTTTCCGCCTTACGGGTGTTCAGATCCATCACGTAAATATCCGGGTTACCCAACCTTGAGTGTACAAAGGCCAATTTGGTTCCATCGGATGAGAAAGATGGCGCACTATTTGATCCATCCCATGCTACGACTTTTTCACGTTTCCCGGTTGACAGTTCCTGGAAAAAGATTTCGCTCTGTCCATTTTCAAATGAAACGTACGCTACTTTTTTGCCGTCAGGAGACCAGGTCGGCGACAGGATAGGCTCGTCTGAACGGAAGATAAGCTGCTCCCGGGCACCGTCTGCGTCGGCAAAGTTCAGGTTAAAACGTGAACGCTCCCGGTTAGTGGTGACGTAAACCATCTTGGTCGAAAATACCCCCGGGATACCAGTCAGCTGCCCAAAAATATGATCGCTGATGTAATGCGCAAGATCCCGCAGCTGCGTCGCCTTCCCTTTAACACGGTGATGAATCAGAGTTCGCTGCTGATGAACGTCCAGCACCTGAAATTCGACAGCGTATCCACCTTCTGCGGAACTTATCTGGCCAACTACCAGATAATCCTGTTTCAGCCGCTGCCAGTCGACGTAATTTACGTCTTGTGGCGTGTGCGGCGTCGCCAGCATAAGAGAGCGATCCAGCGTGCGGAAATACCCCGAGCTTCCGAGGTCATTATTAACTATGCCGCTGATGTCTTCTGGCAGTTCCAGTGCTCCGTTCCATTCGAAAGGCACAACAGAAATCGGCAAAGCGCTCTGTCTGCCCTGCGTTACTTCAATCACTAATTCTGCGTGTGCGACCTGGCCTAATACCAGCGCCAGTACAAATAATACTCGTGTTACCAAGAGGCATTCTCCGGTCTGAATTTCATGGTTAAGCGTCGGAAGTTTTTCTCAAACACCCGAATATCGTCAGGCACAGGAAGCGGCGATGCTTTCAGAATCGCCTGCTCTACCGAACGGTCCAGTGCATCATTGCCACTGCTACGCGTTACGGTGGCGGAAATAACTTCACCGGTGGGCACCATAACAAGACGTACTTCAACTTCCAGTTCGGCACTGACATTCGGTGGATAGTTCCAGACGGACGCTACTTGTGCGCGAATAAGATCCTGATACTCCGCCGTCATCTGGGCCGCTTTTTCTGCCGCTTCGGCAGCGCGCGCAGCCTCTTCCTGTCGGCGTATTTCCGCCTCTGCCTGCTCAAGTGCCATTTGTTCCATCAATGCTTGTTCAGCTGCAGCCTGCTCCCGCGCCGCTTTTTCGGCAGCGGCTTTTTCTGCCGCCGCCTTTTCGCGTGCTGCTTTTTCTTTAGCCGCCTTTTCGCGTGCTGCTTTTTCTTTAGCCGCCTTCTCTTTGGCCGCTTTTTCTCTTGCTAATTCTTCCGCTGCGGCTTTTTCTTTAGCTGCCTTCTCTTCAGCAGCTTTCTGGCGCGCTCTTCGTTCGGCTTCGGCTTTCTCTTTTGCAGCCTTGTCGGCCGCAGCTTTATCTCGAGCGGCTTTTTCTTTTGCTGCTTTTTCGCGGGCAGCCTTCTCTCGCGCTGCTTTCTCGCGCGCGAGTTTTTGCTGCCGCAGACGTTCAGCTTCACGCTGGCGCTGCAGATCTCGCTCTTTTGCCGCCTTGTTCTCTTCCTGAACAACTTTCGCAATCATGTGCGGTGGAACAGGCTCAGACATCACCGGCTTATCACGTTGCCACTCGCTCACCAGCAGGAGAACGGCGACCAGGTGAATGACTACGGCACCTACAACTGGCAGGGTATAACTGCCGGGCTCGCGCCAATTCATATCAGGGGCGAGCCTCCGGATCTGGCGCTTCGGTGACGAGGCCGACGTTGGTAATTCCTGCCCCCTGAAGGTTCCCCATCAGCAGCACCACCTTACCGTAAGGCACAGACTCATCACCGCGAATCATGTAGCGAGTGTCCGGCTGAGCTTTCAGTAACTTTCCTGCGTAATCGGTCACGCCAGTCAGAGACATTGGCTCTGGCTCTTCTTCCCCACGCTCAACGTAATAAAGACCATCTGAACTGACAGAGATCATCAGCGTGGTGTCGTCCGGATCAATTTCGGTGGGTGTGGAGTCAACGTCAGGCAGGTTCACGGGCACAGATTGCACCAACATGGGCGCAGTCACCATGAAAATAATGAGAAGAACCAGCATCACGTCGATGTAGGGAACAACGTTGATCTCCGCCATTGGGCGGCGTTTCGTCATTTGCTGCTGAAGCGGTTCCATCAGAGAGCCTCCGCTCCGGCACGCTGACTCTGACTTACCTTGTGTGCCTGGCGATACAGCAGAGCACTGAATTCATCGGCAAAAGTGACGAGAGCCGTCTGGAACTTCTCGGTTTTAACGACGTAACGGTTATAGAAAATTACCGCAGGAATCGCCGCCAGCAGACCCATAGCCGTAGCGACCAGAGCTTCAGAAATCCCCGGTGCTACCGTTGCAATCGTTGCTTGCTTCACACTGACTAAGCCCTGGAAGGAGTGCATAATGCCCCATACCGTACCGAACAGACCGACGTACGGGCTGGTCGAGCCAATGGTTGCCAGCATTGGCAGATGATTTTCCAGCTCTTCGGTTTCCCGGGTAATCGCGATGCGCATGGCACGCTGAACACCCGCCATCATGGCTTCAGGATCCCCCGGGCTTTGTTGACGCATTTTTCCGAATTCTTTCAGGCCGGCCATAAAGACTTTTTCGGCAGACGAATTTTCTGGCTGCTGCTGGCACTCACGATAAAGATCGTTGAGATCAATGCCTGACCAGAACCGCTCTTCAAACTGACGCATAGATTGCTCAGTGGCAGAGATCAGGCGACCGCGTTGAATAATAATGACCCAACTTAATACTGACGCTGCCACCAGCATCAGCATCACCAGCTGTACTACAAAACTCGCATTTAAAATAAGATGCGTAATTGAAACCGACTCGTTCACTTTGGCTCCGTTAGGTTTTCATCAGGGCAACGATATCAGCAGGTATTGCTGCAGGCCGCCCTTCGTTGTTAATACACGCGACACGCACCTGCGCATCGACTAAAAGTTCTTCGGTTCGTTCTTCCGTTTTTTCCGCTGATTCAGACCGCCGGATCACCGTCTGGTTCAACGTCATCCCGACTTTCGTTATTTCAGCTAACTCTGTTGTCGCGACTATCTGGTCATCTAATACGGCTGCTTTGCGATATCGGATGTTGAGATCCCGAACAACAAAACGGACTCCCGCCTGCATGAGAGCTTGCTGCTCGAAACCGAATGAGCGCAGCCATTCACTGCGGGCACGCTCCATATAGCGCAGGTAATTGGCGTAAAACACGATACCACCGGCGTCCGTATCTTCGATATAGACTCTCAGCGGCCATTCAAACGCCATCGTTATCCGACCCGAAACGTGCCGGCAGCTCAATCCCGAAATGGAGATAAGCGAGCTTTGTCGCCGTTCGCCCACGAGGCGTACGGGTGATGTAGCCCTGCTGCATCAGGTATGGCTCAAGCACATCTTCGATGGTATCCCGCTCTTCACCAATAGACGCGGCAAGGCTTTCGACCCCGGCCGGACCTCCGTCGTATTTTTCCATTAACGTCAGCAGCAGACGGCGATCCATGTGATCAAAACCCTGCGCATCAACGTTCAGCATGTTCAGGGCGAGGTCTGCGACGTCTTTGGTCACACGTCCGTCCGCTTTGACCTGAGCGTAGTCACGCACACGACGCAACAAACGGTTCGCAATACGTGGAGTGCCACGCGCCCGACGGGCGACTTCCTGCGCGCCTTCTTCTTCGACCTCCAGCTCCATCAGACGCCCAGAGCGGCTGACGATGCTCGACAGGTCATGAATATTATAAAACTCCAGGCGCTGCACAATACCGAAACGATCTCTCAATGGTGAGGTCAGCAAACCTGCTCTTGTAGTCGCACCGACCAAGGTGAACGGCGGCAATTCAATCTTCATTGATCGTGCGGCCGGACCCTCACCCACCATGATATCAAGCTGATAATCTTCCATAGCGGGATAGAGTACTTCTTCTACCGCCGGACTCATGCGATGAATTTCATCGATAAAGAGCACATCGCCCTCTTCGAGGCTTGTCAGAATCGCAGCCAGATCGCCTGCTCGCTCAAGTACCGGTCCGGATGTCGACTTGATCTGAACACCCATCTCTTCGGCGATAATATTGGCGAGGGTCGTTTTACCCAGACCCGGCGGGCCAAATACCAGGGTATGATCCAGCGCTTCACCACGTCCTTTGGCCGCCCCGATGAAAATCTCCATCTGCTCCCGCACATGCGGCTGACCAATGTAGTCATCCAGCATACGGGGCCGGATAGCGCGATCCTGCTTTTCTTCACCAAGGTGCGGCGTCGGTGCGATAAAGCGATCAGTTTCTATCATTTGCCACCCATGGTGTTACGCAGAGCAATACGGATCATTTCTTCAGGGGTGCTGCACTGATCCGCCACTTTCATCAACATTTTTGACGCTTCCTGCGGCTTGTAGCCGAGGGCAACCAACGCACCTTCCGCTTCAGCGAACGCTTGATCCTGAGTATTTTTCTCCGCCTGATCGGCAGCTGCCCAGAGAGGTGCCGGAGCCTGCCATTCTTTCAGACGGTCACGCATTTCAACAATCAGGCGCTCGGCAGTCTTTTTACCCACGCCGGGCAAACGCGTCAGGGATTTAACATCTTCATTGTGAACACAGTTAGCAAAGGCATTCACATCCATACCAGACAGAATGGCCAGCGCCAGCTTGGGTCCAACACCACTGACCTTAATCAGCGTACGGAATAAAGTACGCTGCCCTTTGTCACTGAAACCGTAGAGCTGATGCGCATCTTCGCGAATGGCGAGGTGGGTATAGAGAGTAATGGGCTCACCAATGGAGCCAAGGACCGCGAATGTGGACAAAGGTGCCTGCACCTCGTATCCGACGCCCTGAACATCAATAAGTAATTCCGGGGCCTGCTTTTCGAGGATGAAGCCTTGCAGTCGACCAATCATGTATGAATTTCGCTTGTGTGCTGTATAAATTAACCGGCATAGACTACCAGCAAAATACAGTGCTGCTCAATCAGGAAGCGCGGCCACGACGATAGGTTTTTAAGCCAGCACGGCTGATCAGGCTGGCGTTGGTGTGCGCATGACAAAGCGCAATGGCAAGTGCGTCGGCGGCATCCGCCTGTGGTAGCCCCGGCAGCTTAAGCAGACGCTGGACCATGTGCTGAACCTGCTCTTTTCCTGCGCCACCGGTTCCGACCACCGCCTGTTTAATAGTGCGAGGAGCATATTCGTGCACAGGCAAGGACGCCAGCTGAGCAGCCAGAATCGCAACGCCGCGAGCCTGGCCGAGCTTGAGCGCTGAGTCAGCATTTTTCCCCATGAATACCTGCTCAATGGCAAATTCCTGAGGGCAATATTGCTGGATCAGCTCGGAGACGCTCTTGTATATGGTTTCAAGCCGCTCAGGCAGCTCGCCGGTGCCTGCGCGAATGCAGCCGCTGGCAATGTATTCGATTTTACGACCGCCAACCGAATTAATCAGACCAAAGCCTGTAATACGCGAACCAGGGTCAATACCTAGAATAATCACAAGTGAGGGTCAGTTCGCTGCGTTCTCAAACACCCATTGCTGACCAGAATCTTTATTCTCGACGGTCAGACGCTGCCAGTCTTCGGGTAGGGTCACACGGGTGCATGGGCTTGTGATCATCTGCGCCAGTATTGCGCCCTCTTTAGGGCCGGAGACCTGATAAGCAATACGAAGGTTGTCGCCTTTCCGGCTTTGCTCATTCAATTGAACGGCATAGCCCGGAGTCGGTTTTTCACCAGCCCCAATGGTGAGTACGTCATCCACCACGGTAACACTTGGAATTGATCCACAATGCAGGTCTGTACTTGCGGCCAGATCGAGTTGCGAAGTAGTACCGGCACAGGCTGACAACACTGCTGCAGACACAACGACCAATAAAGAGGAGAAAAAACGTACGCTCAACATCATGAATCCCTATAAAAAAGCCGATACCCAGTATAGATATCGGCAAGTATACAGGCCGCTCCCTGGCCTGTCAGGGGACACAAAGCACCGGGGTGCTGGTTAGCGTCAGGACTTGTCAGGCTTTTACGACCTCAGCGATCAGCCTTCTCGTGCGGAGAATATAAATTCATCATTCTCTACATCCGCGACAATGGTGCTGCCCGGCATAAAGCGACCCGATAGAATATCCTGTGCTAATGGGTTTTCTATCCAGCGCTGGATCGCACGCTTCAGAGGACGCGCACCAAACACGGGGTCGTACCCTACATCCACCAGCTTGCTAGTAGCAGCATCCGTCAGCTCCAGAGACAGATCGCGCTCGCGTAAGCGTTCATGCAGCATGTGCAACTGAATGTCCGCAATGCCGCGGATCTGATCTTTCTCCAGTGGATGAAACACCACAGCTTCATCGATACGGTTGATGAATTCCGGGCGGAAATGACTGCCCACGACTTCCATCACTGCATCACGCATCGTTTCATAATCGCTGCCGCTATCTGAGGCCATGGTCTGAATAAGATCCGAGCCCAGGTTCGACGTCATCACCAGTACGGTGTTTTTGAAGTCGACACGTCTGCCCTGACCGTCAGTCAGCTGTCCGTCGTCCAGCACCTGAAGCAGGATATTGAAGACGTCCGGGTGCGCCTTCTCGACTTCATCCAGCAGGATGACCGAGTAGGGTTTGCGACGCACGGCTTCGGTCAGGTATCCACCTTCTTCGTAGCCAACATAGCCCGGAGGCGCGCCGATTAAGCGAGCTACCGAGTGCTTCTCCATGTATTCCGACATATCAATACGGATCATGGCGTCACGGCTGTCGAATAGAAAACCGGCCAGCGCTTTACACAGCTCTGTTTTACCTACCCCGGTTGGCCCAAGGAACAGGAACGAGCCGTTCGGGCGATTCGGGTCAGAGAGCCCCGCACGTGAGCGGCGCACTGCATTCGAGACCGCCGAAATCGCCTGATCCTGACCAACCACAGAGTCGTGCAGCACGTTTTCCATGCGCAACAGCTTCTCGCGCTCGCCTTCCAGCATTTTGGTCACGGGCACGCCGGTCCACTTAGAGACCACTTCGGCGATTTCATCCTCAGTCACTTTGTTACGCAGCAGCGTAAACTCCTGCGTGCCTGTGGTTTCGGCTTCATTAGCCGAGGCCACCTGCTTTTCCAGCTCTGGAATGCGCCCGTACTGAAGCTCTGACATTTTCTGCAGATCACCAGAACGGCGCGCGGCGTCCAACTCCAGTTTGGCCTGCTCGAGTTCTTCTTTTGCCTTACTGGCACCTTCGAGCAGAGCTTTCTCTTTCTTCCAGACTTCTTCGAGTTCAACGTACGCCTGACCGGCTTTGTTGATTTCTTCGTTCAGGTCGCTGAGTCGCTTACGAGCGGCATCGTCTTTTTCTTTGCGCAGGGCTTCACGCTCGATTTTCAGTTGAATCAGACGACGTTCAAGACGATCCATTTCCTGAGGCTTGGAGTCGATCTCCATGCGGATGACCGACGCAGCTTCGTCCACCAGATCAATCGCCTTATCAGGCAGACGTCGATCAGCAATATATCGTTGCGACAGCTTGGCTGCGGAGACGATGGCACTGTCGGTAATTTCGACACCGTGATGCACTTCGTAGCGCTCTTTCAGGCCACGCAGAATGGCAATTGAATCCTCAACGCTGGGCTCATCCACCAGCACTTTCTGGAAACGACGCTCTAGCGCAGCATCTTTTTCAATAAACTCGCGATATTCGTCCAGCGTGGTCGCGCCGACACAGTGCAACTCACCGCGTGCCAGAGCCGGTTTGAGCATATTGCCCGCGTCCATGGCACCGTCGCTCTTACCAGCGCCGACCATAGTGTGCAGCTCGTCGATGAAGAGAATGATCTGCCCTTCTTCTTTCGAGACGTCTTTCAGAACAGCCTTTAGTCGCTCTTCAAATTCACCACGGTATTTTGCACCCGCGAGTAACGCGCCCATGTCCAGCGACAGAATGCGCTTATTCTTCAGGTTTTCTGGTACTTCACCATTGATGATGCGCTGCGCCAGCCCTTCGACCACGGCGGTTTTACCCACACCTGGAGGGCCAATCAGCACCGGATTGTTTTTAGTACGACGCTGCAATACCTGAATAGTGCGACGGATCTCCTCGTCACGGCCAATCACAGGATCGAGCTTGCCAGCTTCTGCACGCTCGGTCAGGTCGACACAATATTTGCTCAGCGCCTGTCGGCTGTCTTCTGCGTTCGCGTCGGTCACTTTTTCTCCACCACGCATATCTTTGATTGCTTTCTCAGCGTTTTCGCGAGTAACGCCCGCTTCTTTTAAAGCCTGACCTGAAGGGCCACGCTCATCCAGCGCCACCAGTAGAAAAATCTCGCTGGAGACAAACTGATCGCCGCCCTTCTGGGCTTCTTTATCGGCGAGATTCAGTAAGCGGCCCAGTTCGGGAGCCAGCTGCACATTGCCATCCGGCGAGCTCACTTTGGGCTGATCACTGAGGATGGCACGTAAGCGCCCTTCGAGGTTACTGACGTTCGCTCCACAACGACGCAAAACGTCTTTTACCGAACTGTCGGTCTGCTCGAACAACGCCAGGAGCACGTGCACTGTGTCAATCTGATTATGATCCTGACCAAGCGCGATGCTCTGACTCTCAGCCAGGGCGTTCTGAAGACTTGTTGTTAAACGGTCCATACGCATCGTTTCGTTCTCCTGCTCATGGTTAGCGCGCTCCCGGTGAGGGCTGGCGAGCTAACCGAGTTTTGATTTCGGTTTAAATCTCTGGGCAACTATTTATTGAGCCATTCAGCTATTCAGCTATTCAGCTCTTTGGCTATCTATGTCGCTGCCTGTTTAAGTGTCTGGTCTGGAGTCTATATGGCGGTTAATTAATAAATTTCAACAACTACAAATATAACTTTAGTAAAATTCACTTTTAATTCATTGATACAGCTCAAGCTTACTCCGAAGACCATTCAATTCATCAGACAGCTCGATTCATGCGTATAATCCGACGCCTCTGACGGCGCGCTGTAGCGTCTACCACTCTCTATATAGTGTCAGTCGGGCTTAGCTCAAGGGCACGGCTTACTGTTCTGGATGTTATGACCTCAAACTTGCGACAAGCGGCTTTATTTCTGATCGGCGGAGAGGCTCTGCTGGCCATCATGGGTGCGTTGATTAAGTACCTCTCAGAAAGCCTGTCGACAGAACAGATCGTGTTCTTCCGCAACGCGGCTGGCCTGATCATTCTGATGCCTTTGATTCTGCGGCAAGGCACCACCTTACTGAAGACTTCAGTCTGGCACTGGCACCTGATGCGCGGGCTGGTCGGCGTCAGCGCTATGTACTGTTATTTCTGGGCGCTCGGACACATGCCCCTGACTGAAGCGTTTCTGGTGAAACTCTCCAGCCCCTTCTTTATGCCACTCATCGGCTTATTGTGGCTTGGCGAGCGCGCAGGTAAGTACAGCATAGCCGCGGTTTTTGTCGGCTTTGCCGGTGTTGCCTGCATTCTCAGGCCCGACGACAGCACATTTACCTTTATTGCGCTGGTCGCACTGCTCGGTGCTTTTCTCGCTGCTCTGGCCAAAGTCACGATTCGACGCATGTCTGAAACGGAATCCAGCCAGACGATCGTTTTCTACTTTGGCGTCATTGCGGCCCTCGTCAGTGCCCCCGGGGCGGCCGTGACCTGGCAACCTGTGTCAGCGGATCTCTGGGGCTGGATACTTCTTCTCGGCCTTGTGGCCACGCTCGGCCAATTGGCCCTGACCCGAGCCTACCGCACGGCGCCCACAGGTAAGGTGGGGGTTTATGCCTACAGCGCTGTTCTCTATGGCGCGTTGATGGGCTGGCTTATCTGGGATGAGATCCCGATGTGGACGACCTGGCTGGGCGCCTCGTTAATCATTGCCGCGGGCTTCATCAATCTCTATAAGCCATCCAAGAAAGCCTGATCTTCAGTTGGCAGAATCTGGCTTTTATTATTTCCTTTTGTTTAACTATAAGTGGATTTTTTCAATCACTCCCTACTTTAAGGAAAAGCCAGACCGCTTTTCATTGGGGAAAGAGTTCAGCCAGACAACCAGAAAGGACAGCCCATGTCGCGCGTCGATCCGTTACAAACCTTTGTCTCGGTGGTCAGAGCCCGAAACTTTTCCAGTGCGGCAGAATCCCTTGGCGTAACCCCTTCGGCCGTCAGTAAGCAGATCAGCGCTCTGGAAGAACGCCTTGGCGTCCGCCTGCTAAACCGGACTACCCGCTCGGTCAGCCCGACGGAGGCCGGCCAGATGTTCTACCAGCATTGCGAGAACATTCTCGATTCCATCACCGAAGCCGAAAAGCTGGTAACGGACTTCGACGATACGCCCAAAGGCCGGCTACGCATTACCGCGATGTCGAACTTCGGGCGCAAGGAGCTGGCTCGTATATTCAGCGATTTTTCTGATAAGTACCCGGATGTGAGCTTTGACCTTCACATATCGGACCGACCACTGGATATCGTGAAAGAAGGGTATGATTTTGCGCTGCGCATCGGCTCACTGGAAGATTCCCGCCTGATCGCTAAGCCAGTGGCTGAGCAACGCATCGTTATCTGCGCCTCTCCGGCTTACCTCGAAAGGTGGGGAACGCCGACCACGTTAGAAGAAGTGATAAGTCATCGCATTCTGGTGGTGGCAAACGCCGAGTACGCGCGGATCAACTGGCTACGCCAGTTCGAGAAAGAAAACAACTTCACCCTGGCCAACATCGAACGCAAACTCACCGTGAACGACATTGACCTGATCTACGAGGCTTGCCTGGCTGGCATGGGGATTACTGCCCTACCGACCTACGTGGCAGAGCGTCATATCCGCAATGGTGAATTAGTCCGTCTGTTCAGCGACATGGAAATTCCGGTGCGCACTATAAAGGTAGTGTTCCCCCAGAATCGCTATCTGGCGAACAAAAGTCGCGCTTTCCTGGACTTCCTTACTGCCTACTTTAACAACGGGTAATACTATTCAGTGACGGGAGTGACGTCAGGAGCACAGCGCTCATAAAAGACCGGGGGAACCCGGCTGATGCGACGCTCATCAAAGTCAAAGAAAACGATGCCCGTCTTTGCCTTGGCCACAACTTTGTTCTGGCTCTCATTGACCACCAGATAGACAAAATCACAGCCATATTTGTTGAAATCAGTGATCCCGACCTTGAAAGTCAGACGATCAGCCACAAATGATTCAGATACGAAGCTCACAACAATGTCAGTCACCATCAGGCCAACGCCGCCGATGTTGAACTCACTGAAGTCATGATCGTGAAGATACCGCAGACGTGCCTCGTGCAATAACGAAATCATCCGGTCATTCCCAAGGTGATTACCGTAATTAATGTCTGAGACGCGAACCGTCAGGTGTGTAGAAAAGGTAAAAACGTCGGGCAATTCAAGATTAACGCGTGCCACTGATGGCTCCTGTTGTCTTATATGAGTTACAAATTCGGCGTGAACCCGACGCTTCTTCACAAAACAACGGGGATTTACGTTGGTATCAGGCTCTCTGTTAGGGTCTACTATTAAGTATTAACGCATGTCCGGGCCTGACTGGACGAACGGCGCGCATGGTAGCGGCGCTGACTCATAAAGACAATCGCAGGAAACAAAGGATCAGGTAAAGCTATGATGCATACCGGCAAACGCCTTCTTCTCTCAGCCATCGCTGTCGTACTCACCCTATCGGGAATCAGTACGTATGCGACGATTCCTGAGATAAAACCCGGCACCCCGTTTACGCCACTGGAGCCAACGCGGGAAGAAGCGATCACAACGCAGCAGATCATGAGCAACCTGCTGCGCGGGCATTACGAGCGTAAGCGCCTGAATAACGATCTTTCGTCGGAAGTCCTGAACACGCTGCTGGATGACCTCGATGGCACCCACAGCTATTTCCTGGCGTCTGATATCGAAGAGTTTGAGCAATTCCGTAATCACCTCGACGAAGCCCTCAGCCGCGGTGATATGAAGCCTGCGTTCTATATCTACAATCGTTTTCAACAGCGTGTCAGTGAACGCTTGTCTTTTATGCTGACAGAGCTTGAGAGCAAAGCGAAAGGTTACGACTTCAAGAGCAAAGAAGTTCTGGAGCTGGATCGCGAAGAGACTCCATGGGCATCTACCAAGGCAGAACTCAACCAGCTCTGGCGTAAGCGCCTGAAGAACTCAATGCTGAACCTGCGCCTGGCAGGCAAAGAGGATAAAGACATCCTCGAGCTGCTGACCAAGCGCTATCAGAACCAGCTCAATCGAGTGCATCAAAGCCGACCGGTTGACGCCTATCAGACCTTCATGAACGCGGTTACCCGTACCTTTGATCCACACACTCAGTATTTCTCGCCGCGTAACTCTGAAAACTTCAACATCAATATGAGTCTGTCGCTGCAAGGCATAGGCGCAGTTCTGCAGACAGAAGACGAGCACACCAAAGTGGTTCGCCTGGTACCGGGTGGCCCAGCCTCCAAAGCAGGCAACCTTGAACCGGAAGACAAGATCATCGGCGTTGCTCAGGGCGATGAGGAAATGGTCGATGTGATCGGTTGGCGCCTTGATGAAGTCGTGGACCTGATCCGTGGGCCGAAAAGCTCGACAGTCCGCCTTGAGATCCTCAGTGGTGCCGTCGCCACAGCAGAGCCGAAAACGATTTCGATCCTCCGTGACGAGGTAAAACTGGAAGAACAGTCTGCGCAGAAAGAAGTGATCGAGATCCAGGACGGAAAAGAAACCCGCCGCATCGGTGTTATCGACATTCCGACCTTCTACATCGACTTCGAAGGC
>NZ_DDKU01000098.1:0-10421 GCF_002339775.1 Thalassolituus sp. UBA2590 | reverse complement strand
CCAACCTTTACCGGCCATTTCAGGGCCACCGATGATCCAGTCAACGGGGATAAATACATCTTCGCCATTAATCGGCCCATTCATGAATGGTGCACCGGGGTAGTGACGACGACCGATTTCAACGCCTTCGTGATCAGCCGGAATCAGGGCACAGGTAATACCATAATCCTGGGTATCCGGATCACCCAGCAGGCCGTCCGGATCACGCAGCTTAAATGCCAGGCCAATTACCGTTGCCACCGGCGCAAGTGTAATCCAGCGTTTGGCAAAGTTGAGGCGAATACCAAGTACTTCTTTACCGTCATGCTCGCCCTTACAAACGATACCCAGATCGGGGATCGCACCTGCGTCAGATCCTACTTCCGGGCCTGTCAGACCAAAGCATGGAATCTCGGTGCCTTTGGCAAGTCCGGGCAACCAGCGCTTTTTCTGCTCGTCAGTACCGTATTTTGCAAGCAGTTCGCCTGGGCCGAGTGAATTGGGAACCATCGCCGTTACGGCACCCGTGATGGAGCGGGATGCGATTTTGCTCATGATGCGGCTTTGAGCATACGGTGAGAAGTGCTTACCGCCGTACTCTTCTGGAATGATCAGGCTGAAGAAGCCTTTGTCTTTCAGAAACTGCCAGGCCTCTGGTGGCAGATCTTTGCGGTAGTGATGGATTTCCCACTCATCCAACATGCCGCAGAGCTCTTCAACTTCGTTGTCGATAAACGACTGCTCTTTCTTGGTGAGTGTCGGCATGGTGATCGAAGAGAATTTCTCCCAATCAGGCTTCCCCTGAAACAGGTCAGCGTCCCACCACGTTGTGCCAGCTTCCAGAGCCTCGCTCTCGGTCTGGCTCATCTGGGGCATGACGCCTGAAATGGTTTTGTAGGCCGATTTTGTCAGTACGGCCCTGCGCAGCTGCGGCACGTTCAGCACAGCCAGAACGCCTGCGAGCAGCACCAGAGTGACAGGGTGAACCATGGCTGGTGTGATCAAGCCAGTGGTTAACCAGACGGCAGTGAATATCGCAGAGCCGATTAACAGCCCCGGGTTGAAATACATGACTGCGGCGAATGCCACTAAGACGCTGAGGAGGGTAATAAGAAACATCCCGATCTCCGAAAGTTGATATCAATACAAAACCTATACAAGAATTAATTTAATGTAAAGGATTGTGTTGATTGACAAGTTAATCTGGCACAGACATGTTCATCCGCCCCGATTCACTGCAGGCTCGCACTGCAATAGTTATAGGTACGACGGTATGGATAAGATGGAGTTCACTTCTGAAGAGAAGGCGCAGATGGTACAAAAGGTGAAAATGTACTTCCGCGAGGAGCTGGATCAGGAATTGGGTGGCTTTCAGGCGGAGTTTCTGATTGATTTCTTCGCAGAAGAAATGGGTGGTTTTTTCTATAACCGGGGGCTGTACGATGCAGAAACCGTTATGTCTGAAAAACTTCGCGATATCTCAGATGAGTTGATGCAGTTGGAGAAAGCTGTCCGGTGAGCAGAGCAGCCTCAGTAGTTAACAAACCAGTATTTATCCCAGGCCATAAGCACTTTTTCGGGATATTTGGTTTTACCCAGACTGCCGTTGTAGCGAGCAAGGGCGCGAATCAGGTTCCCTTTTTCGCGGTCAAGATAATGTTTGAGGATCGTACATCCGTAGCGCAGATTTGTGCGTGTATCCATGAGATTGTCTTCAGTTCTGCCGAGCTCATTCTTCCAGAACGGCATCACCTGCATATATCCCTGGGCTCCGACATAGCTCAGGGCAAAGCGGTCGAACGCACTTTCAACCTGAATAACAGAGAGAACCAGCTCAGGCTGTAGACCGGCTCTGGTTGCCTCCTGGTGCACCATGCGCAGTAAATCAAGGCGGATCTTGTCGTCGCGCATGTTCCGGTAACGCTTCAGTCGGCCTGACATGTCCATCAGCCAGACCTGAGCATCGAACTGGTCACCAAAGGAATCGGAAGCATTGACGGCTTCCATCAGGGCTGATCTTAACTCCGGGTCAGGGTCAGCACTGGTCATCGCTGCAGAGGGAAGTGCCAGCAGCATCAGTACAGTAATACCGCACCAGAGCAATCGGGAGCGGTATTTACGGCAGGCGTACTGGCAGGGGATCATCCGAGTTTGATCCGCTCTTTCAGAACATTGAGCACGTTGTCAGCTGCGATCTCTTCTTTTTCCTCGGCACTGCGGTGCTTGTACTCCAGGGCACCGGCTTCGAGACCACGATCACTGATTACTACCCGGTGAGGAATACCCATCAGCTCCATGTCAGCAAACTTCACACCCGGGCTGGTCTTTTTATCGCGGTCATCCATATACACTTCAAAACCGGCTTCGGTCAGCTCGTTATAAAGCTTCTCAGCCGCTTCTTTTACGGCCTCAGACTTGTGCATGTTCATCGGCACAATGCCCACATGGAAAGGAGCGATAGCGTCTGGCCAGATGATGCCGTTGTCGTCGTTGTTTTGTTCAATCGCGGCGGCAACAACCCGGCTCACACCGATACCATAGCAACCCATCATCATGACGCGATCTTTGCCGTTTTCATCCAGTACAGTCGCCTTTAGCGCCTCGGAGTATTTCGTACCCAGCTGGAAGATGTGTCCCACTTCGATACCGCGTTTGATATCGAGCGTACCCTTGCCACACGGGCTTGGGTCGCCAGCAACGACATTGCGGAGGTCGGCGACCGTACCTTCTTCAACGTCCCGGCCCCAGTTTGCGCCTGTAAAGTGCGCATCGGTTTCGTTTGCGCCGCATACAAAATCCGCCATGTGTGCGGCAGACCTGTCTACATAAACGCGGGCTGAGAGACCGCGAGGGCCTGTGAAACCAGCAACGCCGCCGATTTTCTGGACTTCATCTGCGCTGGCAAACTGCAGCGGGCTGAGAACGCCCGGAAGTTTTTCGGCTTTGATCTCATTCAGCTGATGATCACCACGGAGGAAGAGCACCACTGGCTCACCGGCTTCGCCTTCTTCTGCGTCTTCCGCTTCGCTGGTACCGCGCACGACGATGGCTTTCAGCACATCACTGGTGGCAACGTTTAGCAAAGCGGCGACGTCTTCGATGCTCGTGACGTCTGGGGTTGATACTTTCTCAAGTTCTTTCGATGCAGCGGGACGTTCGCCAGCAGGAGCAAGTGCTTCAGCCAGCTCAACGTTTGCTGCGTAGTCAGAGCTGTCAGAGAAGGCGATGTCGTCTTCACCGGACTCTGCCAGTACGTGAAATTCGTGCGATGACGCACCGCCAATGGAACCCGTGTCAGCCAATACGGGACGGAAATCGAGGCCAAGGCGGTTGAAAATGCGGCTGTAAGCTTCGTGCATTCGCTCGTAAGTTTCCTGCAGGCTTTCTTCGTTGGCGTGGAAGGAATAGCCATCTTTCATCGTAAACTCGCGCGCGCGCATGACACCAAAGCGAGGGCGGGTCTCATCGCGGAACTTGGTCTGAATCTGATACAGGTTCATCGGTAATTGCTTGTAGCTGCTGAGGTTATTACGAGCGATGTCTGTGACCACTTCTTCAGCGGTCGGGCCGTAGCAGAACTCCCGGTTATGGCGGTCTTTGAGGCGCATCAGCTCACCGCCGTACTGGTACCAACGGCCAGATTCTTCCCACAGCTCAGCTGGCTGGACCGTAGGCATCAGAATCTCTTGTGCGCCAGCACGGTCCATTTCTTCCCGAACGATATTTTCGACTTTGCGTAAGGTGCGAAGGCCCAGCGGCATCCAGGTATAGAGGCCTGCAGCCAGTTTGCGGATCATGCCGGAGCGGAGCATCAGCTTATGGCTGACAACAACCGCATCAGCTGGGGTTTCTTTTTCGGTCGCAATAAGAAATTGAGTAGCGCGCATAGAGACAGTAGGCCATCGGGTCATTAATTAGTGCACGTATTCTAAAGCATGTACCGCTCCTGTATAAGCCCTTTAGTAAGTCCGTTTGCATCGGAGCCGCCGTAAAGGCTGATCACGACCAAGCCTTTAGTCGGACTGTCATGTATGACTTTCTATTGTATGATTTGTGAACAGAATCATGAAAGACTGAGTATTTCGCCTGATTCACAAGTGCGGCCGTTGTGTCATTCTGCGTCTGTGAGATAATCCAATAAACACGGACGTGTATAAGAAGACGTTGGAAACCCGGAGAGATCATTGTTGAATAATGAACCAGAGATCGCCGAACTCCCCACAGCTGAAGCGTGCATTCGCAATCAGCGCCCGATACTGGACGTACTAGGCAAGTACGCCCCAAAAAATGCCTTCATCCTCGAAGTGGGAAGTGGCACAGGCCAGCACGCTGCGTACATGACCGCCAACCTGCCAGGAATCCGCTGGCAACCTACCGAATTGAAAGAGCGTCTTGAAGATATCCGTCAATGGCGTAAGCATGCCGCACAGAAAGGTTTTCTTGATCCACTCGAACTCAATGTCGAGCAGGATATCTGGCCTGCGCGAGACGCCGATGTGGTCTTCAGTGCGAACGTTGTGCATTTTGTTAGTTGGCCGGAAGTCGAAAAGATGTTCCGGGGTATCAGCCGGGTGCTGAAAGCAGGTGGCCTGCTGCTTTTATATGGTCCGTACAATTATGACGGCCAATACACCAGTCAGGGCAATGTCGATCTGGATCAGTGGCTACGGGAGAGAAATCCCGATAGCGGAATCAAAGACTTTGAACAGATCCTGCTTCTTGCTCGTCAGTTCCATCTGTATCTCAGAGCAGATGAGGAAATGCCTGCCAATAACCGAACCCTGGTGTTCCAGAAAGCCGAAACCGGCGAGTGATTCAGCCTTTATGACTAAACACCTCGAAACCTGTCCGTGGGCGCAGGGCGAACTCTACGTTGAGTATCACGATACAGAGTGGGGCAACCCCTGTTACGATGATCACCGTCTTTTTGAAAAGCTCTGCCTTGAAGGCCAGCAGGCCGGATTGAGCTGGATAACCGTTCTGAAGAAACGACCAAACTACCGGCAGCGTTTTTATAACTTCGATCCCGCTCTGGTCGCTGCAATGACGGACGACGAGATTGAAGATTGCCTGCTCGACGCCGGTCTTATCAGGCATAGTGGCAAGCTTGAAGCCATCCGTAAAAATGCTCGTGCCTGGGTTGCAGCTGAAAAGGACGGAATCAACTGGAGCGAGTGGCTATGGTCGTTTGTCGGCGGGTCGCCCGTCATAAATCGCTACGCAGAATTGAAAGATTGCCCGGCTCAGACTGAAGAGTCAAAAGCGATGAGCAAGGCACTGAAAAAACTTGGCTTCGGCTTTGTCGGCCCGACGACCTGTTACGCTTTTATGCAGAGTATGGGCATGGTGAACGATCATCTGACCAGTTGCCCCTTGCATCCTGATAACGCCTGATGCTTAGTCGCTTGTCTGCGACTCATTTCTCTTACCGGAGATGATCAAGGCGCTGACCCCTCTTGGTCTGTGAAGTTCAAGTCTGTCCCTACGCCTTTTTCATCGATGATTCGACAGGTAGGCAAATATCCATGTCTTGGCCGGGCGTCGTCCGTTGAAGAAACGGAATTTCTGAAGCAACCAGGCTCGGGGTTTTGAGTCTCTTTTCCATTGCAGAGGAACTGACTGGTGTATGAAGACTCAGACAGTGCGATGGGTTACGACAGGGTAATAATGGTGAACAGAGAGAATAAAATGATAGATGCTGTGTTCAGATTTGTGTCGCGTCTGTGTGTTGCTTTTGTGGCGTCAGTTCTAATGTTTTCTCAACTTAGTGCTGCCGAAGGTTCTCCCTGGTCCTGGGGCGTTGGTGTGGTTGGTTCCGAGGATGTCTATCGCGACTTTAATAGCCGGGTCATACCTGTTCCTCTGATCATTTATCGTGGTGATCGACTTAACCTCTATGGTCCGTACGCAACTTATGATGTGTATCGCCCGGGGGACGTCACTGCGTCTCTGATATTAAGCCCGGTGTTTGCTGGCTACAGCGAAGGCGATAGCCCTGTCTTTGATGGAATGGATGACCGAGGTTACTCTATGGCTGGAGGCGTGGGCGTTGCCTATCGTCCCGGACAATGGCATTTCAGCGTCAATGCCATTCACGACCTGCTTGGCGTTTACTCTGGGTATGAAACTGCGGCCCGGGCATCATACGTAATACCTGCCGGCTCGGTATTTGTAGAACCCGGTATCGGTGTTGAGTATCAGAGCAGAGATTATGTCGATTATTACTACGGTGTAACAGAAGCAGAGGCTCGTTCCTGGCGTCCTGCCTATGCACCCGCAGGGTCCACTAACCCAGAAATCAGTATTGCCTTTTTCACTCGAAGCCTGGGTGGCGGAACGACCCGACTTCAGCTGACTCATACGACGTATGGCAAAGAAATTTCCAACAGCCCACTTACCGATGCAGAGCAGTCGCTTGGCGTAAATCTCTCATTCGGTCGAATGTTCTGAGAGGTTATACAGTAACAAAAGGCGATACTTCTGGAGGATTGTGCAAGAAACAGATTGTTTCAGACATGTCCTCGTACTCGCTGTACCCTTACACTGTCTATCGAAATCTGATGAAACCCAGACTCTAAGGAGCGCTCATGAAAACTGTTGGTTACGCAGCACACAACTCAGATGCAGAAATGGTTCCGTATCACTTTGAACGTCGTGCACTGCGCGCAAACGATGTTGCGATTGAAATTCTGTTCAGCGGTATCTGTCACTCCGACCTGCACACAGTGAACGGCGACTGGGGGCCTCAGCCTTACCCTCTGGTTCCTGGCCACGAAATCGTCGGGCGTGTCATTGAGGTAGGTTCAGACGTTAAAAACTACAAGGTGGGTGATAACGTTGGCGTAGGCTGCATGGTCGACAGCTGCCAGGAGTGCGACCAGTGCCACGGTCACGAAGAACAGTACTGCCGTGTTGGCATGACCCCAACTTACGGTGCTCCTGATCGTATCGATGGCACGATCACCCAAGGGGGCTACTCGAAGCACATTGTCGTTCGTGAAGAGTTTGTCCTGAGCATTCCGGATACCCTGGATATGTCTAAAGCCGCTCCAATTTTGTGTGCTGGTATCACGACTTTCTCGCCGCTGCGCACCTGGGGTGTAAAAGAAGGGAGCCGAGTTGGTGTGATTGGCCTGGGTGGTCTTGGGCATATGGCAGTGAAGCTCGCCGTCGCCATGGGTGCGGAAGTCACGGTACTCAGCCGCTCAAACAAAAAAGAAGCGGACGCCAAAGAACTGGGTGCGACAGGTATCCTTGCCTCAACCGATAAAGATGCGATGAAAAAGGCGACAGCGTCTTTTGATCTGATTATCGACACTGTACCTGTAAAGCATGATGTGACCGTTTACGCGCCACTGCTCGACATTGACGGCACGCTGGTTATTGTTGGTCAGGTTGGCCCTATGGATGAGTTCATGTCAGTACCTATGATTATGGGACGTCGTCGTGTCGCTGGCTCCCTGATTGGCGGTATCAAAGAAACTCAGGAAGTGCTCGACTTCTGCGGCAAACATAACATTCATCCTGAGTGTAAGATCATTCGCCCGGATGAAGTGAACGACGCCTTTGACGTTATGGCTAAAGGTGATATCTCTCATCGTTATGTGATGGACATGTCGTCACTTGCTGTTGAAGGCTGATTCTCAGCAGCAGTGTGAGAAAAAACACCCCGCTTGTCGGGGTGTTTTTTTTCGCGTCGTGATAATGTGAACAAACACAGAACAGAGATACAAAACATAGAACACAGGAGCTATGACAATGAGTGACCCGAATGAAGAGTATTGGGGGATGCCGGTCAATACCTATTGCACTATGATTCATCTCAGTCAGTTGAGCAGTATTCTTGTTCCTGGGCTGGGTTTGATATTACCCATCGTTATGTGGCTCATGAATAAAGATAAGAATGAGCAGATAGATCGTCATGGTAAGGTGACCGCTAATTGGTTACTGAGCCTGGTAATCTACTCTGTCGTCTGTTTTATCCTATGGATCTTTGTCATTGGTGCATTGGCCTTTTTTGTTCTGGGCATCATGAATCTGGTATTCGCTATCATTGCTGCCGTCAAAGCTAATAACGGCGAGCTTTGGATTTACCCAATGAGCATCACCTTTTTCAAGCCCTGAATAAGTTGGTGTATAAAATGGGGTTGGGATCAACGTGCCAGTTAAATACGGAATAAGAATATGAGCAGCCTGATTGTACCCATGTTTTTTCACCTGACTTGGTGCGTGCTTTTGTATTCACTGCTCACAATAGTAAGAGCCCCAAAGGTCTGGGGCCTTCAATGGTCAGAAAAAGCAACAGTGTTTTGTAAAGGCGTTGAGCCCAGAGTGTCAGCCAATCTGAGTAATCAGTTTGAATGGCCGGTATTTTTCTATATAGCCTGCCTGGCCCTGATGATGAAGGAGCTGGACAGCAACATCGTTTTTATAAGCTTGGCCTGGGTATTTATTCTCGGGCGAGTAATTCACAGTGGCGTTCAGATCCTGACGGACAATGTTCGTCTCAGAGGCCTTGTATTTACCATCAATTTTCTGGCTGTGCTGGCCATGTGGTGCCTACTTCTTTTGACTCTCTGATCCCAGAATTTCGGAATCTCAGGTCAAAAAAAGCCCCAGGCCTTGCGGCGTGGGGCGAGTCCTAAAGTTCGCTTTTCAGCATTGGACCAACAGCTTACTTGGGAATCCGGCTTGCGCCGGTGTGCTCACGCCACGGCTTCACCGTGGGCCTGAACCTGGTTGCGGGCAGCGAACGCCGCCACTTCGCCAACGATTATCAGAGCAGGGCCTGCGCCAGAATATCGCTCAGCTAAAAAAGGCAGATCCATCAGTACACCCGTATGTACTTCCTGATCTGGTAATGTTCCGTTCGCAATCAGAGCGACAGGGGTAGAATCTGAAAGCCCCTCACTCAGCAAGCTTGCGGTAATCATCCCAGCCTGTTTAACGCCCATATAAAATACGCGGGTAGGGCTTTGGCTTTTCTGATACTCACCGAATTGACTATGGCCGCTATCCAGCATCAGAGCATTTCCGTATTGGCGGTGAGTCAGAGGTATTTTGGCGGCGGCGGCACAGCCGCCAGCGGCGGTAATTCCGGGAACAATATCAACTTCGATACCGTGCTTCTGAAGATATTCCAATTCTTCACCACCCCGACCAAAAATAAACGGATCACCACCTTTGAGGCGGACGACGCGGGCATATTTTCGAGCGCTGGTGAGAAGAAGTTTCTGAATATCGACTTGAGTCATCTTGTGCGCGCCGCAGCGTTTCCCGACATGAATCCGTGTGCACTTCTGCGGCAGCATATCGAGGATCTCATCAGAAATAAGACTGTCGTATAGTACAATGTCTGCCTGACTGATCACTCTCATTGCCTTGATCGTCAGCAGCTCAGGATCACCAGGACCACCACCTACGAGCCAGACTTTTCCGGGTTGCTTCTGTGTATTTTTCATTGTCTTACTCCACAGCCTCAGCGGGCTGGTATTTCGCAATAAGAGATTTCAGCTCTGGTATACAGGAGCCGCAGTTCGTGCCGCATTTGAGCTGACTACCCAGTTCATCTGCACTGGTACAGCCATCGGCAATCGCTTTGCTAATGGTATTTTCACCGACCTGAAAACAGGAGCATATGATGGCTCCTTTGTCTTCTACTTTGCCAAGAGGGCGCCCGGCAAGAATGGCTCGGCGGTCTTGAGTCGACAGTTCTTTTTGACCGAATGTGTCGATCAACCACTGTCTACTGCTGAAGTCATAATCCTGATGTATAAAGAGAACCGCTTTGAGTTGGTTACCCTCAACCAGGCACAGGCGATAATGCAGGTTCGCGGGGTCACTGAACATCACCCAGTTATCGGACTCAAACTGGTTTCTGACTGAGCCGATGAATTCAACTGGATCGTTTTTTCCACTAATTTCGTACATGTGGCCAGTATCAGTAACGTTGTAAACCCAGTAATCGGTATCAAGGCTACCCAGGTCTTTATTCGTCAGTAGAAAGCCTTCCCACTCTGTTGGAAATGTGGCCGCTTCAATATCCGTAATCTTAAGTGCTGGCTGACCAGAGACTGGATCATGATCTTTGTTAATCAGAGTACCCATACGAGCTTTGCTGGCGTAGCGACTGGTCCAGTGCATAGGAACAAAAACTTCGCCCTTACGTTGCGCCATATCACTGCGGACATGAGCGCGTACAATAATCTCTCCGAGGTTACTCCAGAGTCTGACCAGCTTGTTGTCCCTGATGCCGAGACGCATCGCATCTTCAGGGTGAAAGTCCGCATAAGGTTCTGCAATATGTCGGGCCAGAACAGGCGCTTTCGCTGTTCTGGTCATTGTGTGCCAGTGGTCACGTACTCGCCCCGTGTTCATGGTCAGACCTGTTTCTGATGTCACCGGTGGCGCTGCAACGACAGGAATGAATTTCGCTTTTCCTG
>NZ_DDKU01000173.1:0-2653 GCF_002339775.1 Thalassolituus sp. UBA2590 | reverse complement strand
GGTGGTAATTCCTTTCCCTTTTCCTGCGCACGGATAAAGCGTTTCACCATGCGATCTTCTAAAGAGTGAAAACTAATCACTGACAAACGCCCAGCAGGCAGGAGAAGATCGACACTGTCAGCCAGGACATTTTCCAGATCACCCAACTCGTTATTCACCGCGATTCGTATCGCCTGAAAAGCACGGGTCGCTGGATGTTTGTGTTTTTCCCATGCGGGATTTGCATGTTTAATAATTTCTGCGAGCTGCAGCGTGCGATTAATTTCTTCGTTCTTACGCTTTTCAACGAGCACTCTTGCCATGCGTTTCGCAAAGCGTTCTTCACCGTACTCTTTCAGTACTCGGGCAATCTCAGCCTCGGGCGTTGTAGCCACCCACTCTGCAGCGCTTATTCCAGCGTCAGGATTCATGCGCATATCGAGTGGGCCGTCTTTCATAAAACTAAAACCGCGTTCAGCATCATCTAACTGTGGGGACGAAACCCCCAGATCCAGAAGAATGCCGTTCACTTTCTCAATACCCAGCGCAGCAAGCGCAGACTTCATATCAGCAAAACTGGACTGCACTATCTGAAAGCGCCCATCCTCAGCCGCCAGTTCATTACCACTTTCAATGGCTCGAGGATCTTTATCGAAACCGATGAGACGCCCCTGATCACCCAATTTGCTGAGCAGCTGACGACTGTGACCACCCCGACCAAATGTGCCGTCAACATAAGTCCCATCTGGGTCGGTTACGCATCCGTCCACCGTTTCATGCAGAAGAACAGTGGTATGTGCTAACTCAGGCGAAATGGTCACAGGGAAATACTCATAATTTGCTCGGACAGCTGACTCTCGTCGTTCACCTGCTCCAGATATTCATCCCGGGTACCTTCCCAGGAGTCCTTACTCCATAGCTCCAGCTTCTTACCCTGACCGATCAGAACTGTTTCTTTTTCAAGGCCAGCGTACTCACGCAACGCAGCCGGAAGCAGAATCCGGCCACTGCCGTCGATTTCTACATCCGTAGCATGACCAACGAGCAAGCGCTGAATACGACGTGCACGCGGGTCAAACGTTGGCAGGGAGGTGATTTTCGCTTCGATTTCTTCCCATTCATTGACGGGATAGATAAGTAGAGAACGCTCTTCGGTATCGATCGTCACAACCATATGGCCACCACAAAGCACCGCCAGGCGTTCCCGGAACTTAGCCGGGATCGCCAGGCGCCCTTTGGCGTCCAGATTGATCGTGTTTAAACCGCGAAACATGCGTCCGTCCTTAATCCATGTGGGTAAGTACTAACATCAACAACTTCCCACAATTACCCACTATTCTCCACAATTAGACACTATAGGAATCAGACTGCCCCTTTGCAAGCGTTTGGAGGGTGTGAAATCACCTATTTTTTTTAATAAACACAAGGACTTAGCCAAGGTGGGGGAAATGGTGGGAAGAAGTGGGGGGTAAAACCCAAACGAAGCACCCCACCTGCGATTGATAGTTAAAGTAACTTATTAAGTTAGTGGCCACTTACACGGTTTTAGACAATTTTATTATATGAGAGTGACCACTAACAAACTTAAGTTCTTAGCACCTTTTGAGACAGCGATTACCAACGCCCTACCCGGTAGGAGTCATCGCAGAAAAAACTGGCCAGAGTCATCGGAAACATAAGGACAATGCGGGGGCAGACGTTTTACACTCGGCGGACTTTCTAAGGAAACACTGCACAGAATGAAACATTTGTTGCTCAAGCCGTTCATCAAAGGGTCAATGGTCTTACTTCCCCTGCTGGTCACTGTGTGGTTGCTATGGTCAGCCCTAACCTCCCTCAATGATCTTGGAGTGAGGGCACTGCAACTCGTACATCCTGACCTGGTACTGTTTCCTGGCATGGGCGTGGTTGTCATGCTGGTGACCTTGCTTACGGTTGGTCTGGCGTTTCAGCTGAATCCAATCAACTGGGTCTATCAGTATGTTGAGGATGCCTTCCTGCGACTGCCTCTGGTCAAAACCCTGTATGGCGCAGTGAAAGACTTCGCGGCCATGTTTGACGGAGACAAACCAAAGGCACAAAAAGTGGTTCTGGTCGAGATGCCGGGTATCGGTCAGCTTGTGGGCTTCGTGACCGCAGATCACGTACCGGAGCAGGTTGCAGAAAGTGCACACGCGGACAACCTTTTGCCGGTCTATCTGCCGATGAGCTATATGGTAGGTGGATACACCCTGTTCTTACCTCAGGATCGCCTGACCTTCGTCGACTGGTCAGTTGAGGATGCAATGCGCTTCGCGGTAACGGCGGGTATTTCACAAAGCCAGACTCGTCATCGTCATCACGACGACCACAACACTGCACCTGAAAACGCCCCAGCTGCCGACGATCAAGCTGAACCACAAAAAGAACACCCCCAGACAAGCAATGTCTGAACCAGGGGCGCCAGGATAATCAAATCTACGGCTTCCCTTCTGGCCCTGGTCCAGTTATTCGCCCAGAGTCTGGGCCAGTGCGCCAACCATGTTACTGGTCAGGAAAGCAAGATCGCCGTCACGCATGATGTATGGCGGCATAACATAGAAGTTGTGTGCGAAGGGCCGCACCCAGATACCACGATCGACACAGGCAGGCTGAAGTCGCTTCACATCGACCGGGCCTTTCAGTTCAATTACGC
>NZ_DDKU01000156.1:0-25515 GCF_002339775.1 Thalassolituus sp. UBA2590 | reverse complement strand
CCAAAACTGTGGGACAGCAGTGGCTCAATGAGCGGCTTTTTTGTTTCATGGCTATCACCAACAAGCGTGGCTTACTTACCACCCTTAAGAACGTGTTGAATACGCATCTGGGTTTCTGGCGTTGCCAGCAGATCAGTGAACGCATCCATCTCCGCTTTTACTGCAGTATTCAGACGCTCTTGATGTCCTTCTGCACGGCCGAGCGCCTTGATTGCCTTCAGTGACCCCTGGTGATTCTTCAGAAGCTCAGCAGCAGTGGCCATCGCAGTTTCAAGAGCTTTGCCATCCTCAACTGCGGCATTCAGGAGGCCCCATTTCTCAGCTTCAGCGGCAGAGAAGAAGCGACCGGTAAGCAGCAGGTCTGCCGCGTTTTTAGGGCCGATCGCTTCAGCCAGCATCACAGAAGAACCGCCTTCCGCAGCAACACCAATTTTGGCAAACGGCAGACTGTAGCGGATGCTCTTACCAGCGTAAGCCAGATCGGCGTGCAACAGCAGGTTTGCACCGATACCGACAGCAACACCTTCCTGCGCAAGAATCAGCGGCTTCTCCAGGCCACCCAGGGTATCGAAAATACCGGCGACACCATCGCGTACACCTTCGAGATCACCGTCGGTCAGCAGATCACGAAGATCATTGCCCGCTGTAAACTTACCTTCTGCGCCCGTCATCACGATGACAGACACAGCATCATCGGCATCTGCTGATTGCAGCGCAGCAATGATGTCCTTATAGGTCTGAACACGAATTGCGTTCAACACCTTAGGGCGATTGATCGAAATAACCGCGATGCGATCGTTAACCTGATACTCGATATCCTGATACATAAGAAACCCTGACAGAAAGACCTTAAAGAGACTGGATCATGGCAAAGGGTGCCGACAAGAGCAATGATCAAAGGTAACATCGCAATGATCGAATGTGTGCATTATGTGAAACCTGCGAAGGCGCCTGAATGTAAAGATAGTATGGATATCCATACAGTATATTTTGGAGTTATCGAACAAAACTGGCACGCTTTACATTCGCGCTTGCGCGTTTTGCCGGTGGGTAGTACGGTAAACATTAAATGAATCAAAGGCTTACAAACTTGGTTTACAAGTTTATGTGCGCACGATTATCGAAATAACAGGCGTGCGCGTTTTTCTGGAAGGGAGCTTCGAGTTATGGAAGATTCTTCAATGAAGTCAGTGAGTTACCCTGGAAAGCTCGAAAGAGTGTTCCAGGATAAATGCGCACGCACACTAATAAGCTAATGAAATGGACACCCCTCCCTTACACTGAAACTTCAGTTTCTTCGCGGGAGGTGGTTTATGGAACAGCTAAGAGTGATAGGAGTCGACCTGGCAAAGTCGGTGATTCAAATTCATGGCAGCGATAGCAGAGGGAAATGCTTAATTCGTAAAAAGCTTCGACGTAATCAGTTGTTACCATTTATGGCTAAGTTACCTCGTTGCTTAGTCGGGATGGAAGCTTGTGGCGGTTCTCATTACTGGGCTAGAGAAATAAAGCAGCTTGGCCATGATGTGAAATTAATACCGCCGCAATTTGTGAAGCCTTACGTAAAAACGAATAAAACTGACGTTGCGGATGCAGAAGCAATCTGTGAGGCGGTTGATCGGCCAACAATGAGGTTTGTGCCAATAAAAGGTCCAGAGCAACAAGCAGTACTGCTTTTGCATCGAGAGCGGGAAGGGTTGATAAAGGAGCGGACGGCAGTAATTAATCGCATACGCTCATCCTTTTCCGAATTTGGAGTGGCGATTCCTGCAGGACCGAAGCGGTTGAGGCAATGGTTGTCAGATTCATATGGAGATGTTGAAAATGACTTGCCATCAACACTTAATCGCCTGATGCTTCGGATGATCGATCGGTTAAATTATATTGAATCGGAGATCGGTGATCTTGATAAGGAAATCAATGATCAAAATAAGTCTGATGAACGCTGTAAACGATTAATTGAAGTTCCTGGTGTTGGTCGGTTGGCAGCTTCGGCGATAGTAGCAAGCGTCGGTGATGCGAAAGAATTTCGATCAGGGCGAGAATTCGCAGCTTGGTTGGGGCTGGTCCCCAGACAATATTCAAGTGGCGGGAAGCAAAATTTACAAGGCATCAGCAAGAGAGGTGATGCTTATATTCGTAAGATGCTGATCCATGGTGCCAGAGCCGTAATTCGTCATATGAACAGGAATAATGCTCCGGTAGATTGGCTTGAAGATCTTATGAGGCGTCGTCACCACAATGTAGTCATCGTGGCGTTGGCGAACAAACTAGCAAGAACGATCTGGGCTTTGCTGAGCAAGGAACAGAGTTACAAAAGGTATGAAGACACCGTAGTTGCGTAAGTGAAATCAGATGTCTAACAGGTAGGACCGCAATCCGGAAACTCTGTTCCTAACTACGTTCTTCGGGAACGATAAACTGATAAGAACCGGGTTGGCGAAGTTCATCAAGGATCTGGCCCTAGGCCAATTGGAATCCGAATAGATGGCTGCACTACACCAAAGGCAGATTTCGCTTGCACAATGAGGGGTGTCCATAGATGTTAAGCTTGGTTGTTGCGTGATGCGCAACATGCTATTGTTCCCTCATGATTAAATCATTCCGTCACAAAGGACTGAAACGGTTCTACTCGACTGGCAACATATCTGGCATCCAGCCGGATCACGCCAAGAAACTGCGTATGCAGTTGACTGCTTTGGAAACTGCTACGTCGGTGGACGACATGGACATCCCAGGCTTTCGGCTTCACCCATTGAAGGGGAAAGACAAGGGTCGGTGGTCGATTCGGGTTAACGGAAATTGGCGCATGACGTTCGAATTTCAGGACGGCAACGCCTACATTCTTGATTATGAGGACTATCACTGATGACTATGCATAATCCGCCGCATCCAGGTGAGTTCATTCGGGAGGTGTACCTGGAGCCTTTCGGTATCAGTTCCCGTCAGCTGGCTTCCAGTCTGGGCGTATCACCTTCTACTTTGTCTCGGCTGCTCAAAGGGGATAGTGGTATTAGCCCGGAAATGTCGCTTCGGCTATCCAAGGTTCTCGGGCGTACACCTGAAAGCTGGTTGGCGATGCAGGATATGTACGATCTGTGGGTGGCCCGAAACACGGTCAACCTGGATGGAATCCATCCTTTGGACTTCGAAGCAGCTTAACCAGTGGCTGTTGTCGGACGCGCCTGCGCTGGCGCTCCGACACGCCGCAAAGCTTAGGCGTTAATAGTAAGGAAACTTTAGATGCCGCAATACAAACTCTATTATCTTTCAGATTGCGACGATGCAAACTGGCTTAGATGTGAAACAGAAACTGAAGTAGAAATTGGGGATATATTGCGCCTCTCATGTGGTTTCTTTCACGTGGTATGTGCAATGAAGCAGCTAAAAAAGGAGATTCGACTTGATGTATCTAAGTCGTGCCAATCGCCAGAAGAGGCACTCTTGGTTGCAGAGCAGCATGGGGATTATCCAAAGCCTGGAAGTGAGCCTAAGCTATCTCCAAATGTCTTCGGTGTAAACGAAGTTAGAAAGGTCTGATCTATGCCAATCGAACCTTATTTCTCATCTGAAGTAGAGGCCAAGCGCGAAGCACTTCGGCTTTACAACACCAAGTACCTCAACAGTACCGGCGGGTTAGACTCTAGAGACGAGATTACAGAGGGGTTGGTTTTCTTTCTGTGGCTTGAACAGAATCACCCTAATGTACTCAGCTTCCCGTACAGCGGGAATAAAGAGCAGCTTGTCAAAACATGGATAGGTTGTGCTTAGTACTATTAACAAGCGGCCGTTGAGGCCACTGAAAAACGTGGCGGGATGCGCAAAAAACGCGCGCCCAAAGGCCGGGCGTTATGTGAGTTTTGAGCATGTACGATTTATTGCAAAACGTAATCCGGATATCGCCGTTACTTGTACTGATAATTTTATTTGTTCGCTTGAATGGCAAGAAATGGTATTGGCGTTCGTTTTTCGTCGTAGTCGTGGGTTGGGTAGCCTTTGCTGTATCAACCAACGTCTATTGGTGGTATTCATTCAACTATGCACCAAATGAATATGTGCGAACGTATGTTGCTCTAAAAGATGGAGCTCCACGTATATTTGGTACTTTCTTTGGCTGGGCTATAGCGTTGGTTTTTCTTTTCGTCGCTGAGATTGTTAGAGCTATAGCAATTTTTGGTTCTAGGTTTTTTAAACTCAACGGCAAATAATTCACGTAACGATCAACAGCATTAGCCACACTACATTACTGGGTCGAATTACAGTCATGATTGAAATGGTCGAGTTTTCAGGAGCATTTAGACTGGAAGCAACTCTAGCTATGAAAGCGGGGCAACTAGAAAATATCAGTAAGAGAGTGGAGTCGGTATTCCCTCTCAAGAACCATTAACAAACCGCTGAAATTTTTTATAGCCAAAGAAAGCGTGGCCGCCAGATTTTCTTTTTACGCTCGCTTCCCACCAGGAAAGTTTGACCTACCAATACCGACTGAAAGGAAAATTTTCGAGTATTATGAAATCGATTCTTAGAATTGCTGGTTTAGTTGGGGCTATTTCGTTTGTTTTATTCTTCGCAGTCCGCTTATATGCGGGTTGTTGTGGCGAAGTGCCTACTTCAGCTCAATGGTACGCCGCCAGCTTTGAAAGCATGCTCATGTCATTTCTGGATTCATACTGGTTACTAGTTTTTTTTCTGTGTGCCTGGCTCGGAATCTTAGCAAAATTAAGCTCAAACAGCGGCTGGAAGACCCTTTCTGAGAAGTACGGTATCAAAAGGCTGACAGGGGATCGCTCACAATTCCGAGCGATTAGTGGATATGTTGGGGAGGTCCGCTGCGATGGGTCATTGAAAATCGCGGTCACTACTCAAGGCCTTTACCTTAAAGTTCTCTTCCTATTCAAATTCGGTCACAAGGATCTTTTTATACCGTGGAGTGACATTACTATAAGTGTCGAAAAGAGAGGGCTGCTACCTGCAAAAGCACCTTTATTTCTGAGTCGTTTGATGGGGAGGCTTTTGCACAGCACTTATCTGAGAGTTCACCTTCAACACTTTCCTAACCAGAAACTCATACTAGAAGTACCAGATAGTCTCTTAACCCATATCCCTTCAGAGATCATGGAATCAACCGCAAAGCAGCTTTCGTAAGCCCACCACTGCAACACTGAGTGCCATCTTAAGCCAGTGTTTGACCTGAGATGTGATTCAGGCATTCTTTAGGCTGAGTTTTACAGCAACGTTTTTATGCGAGGCCATCATGAGCGAACCCGTAGCAGAGCCAAAGAAAGCCGAAGAATCCACCGACTGGGATGAGCTGTCATTCCTGGATGATATGGAGTTAGGTGAGATCGATCCTGAGTCCTATCAGGAGCAGGAAGACGATGGCTGCGAAGGCGGCGCCTGTAAGATCTGACGTAGCTTTGCACTTCTCCGTCTGCCCTGCGGTACAGACGGTCTGCTATAGTCGGCGTTCTGTTCTGGGACGCCACTATGCTTGATACCACCCATGCTTGATAAAGCCGTACAGGATGCCCTGATTCTTTGGGCAACCATTGATCCTATTGGCACGCTTGCCATATTTTCTGCCTTAACTGCGGGCATGTCTGTCACCCAGCGTCGTAAAACCGCGACCCGTGCTGTGCTGTATGCTGGCGGCGTTCTGATTGGTTCGTTGGTGATTGGTCAGGTACTTCTGACAGCCATGGGCATCAGTTTGCTGTCGTTCCAGTTGGGGGGTGGCATTATCCTCTTCCTGTTCGGTTTGCAGATGATCTTTACCGACAACGATCAGAGTTCGGGTAAAGAGCCTGACCATAATGTGGCCATTTTCCCGATTGCGATCCCAGCCACGGCAACCCCCGGCGCTATTCTTGCGGTGATTCTGCTAACCGATAACCAGATCTACCCGATTGCTCAGCAATTGGTGACGGGGCTTATTGTCGTAGCAACGCTGGCTATTACCTGGGTGATGATGTTTTTCTCAGACCGTATTCTTGCAGTGATTGGCAGTGGTGGTGCGTCTCTGCTGACGAAGATCATGGGCATGATTCTGGCGGCCTTATCCGTTCAGTTGGTGATGAACGCCATTGGTGTCGAGCAATGGGCAAATGTCGGCCCCTGATACGAGCCACTGTATCTGAACGAATAGACTCATAGCGCCATTCGTTGGCATTGTTAACCAGTAACAGGCCAGCATGCGTTTGCTGCGATTCAGAATATTGTAAGCTGGTTTTCAGTTTATTTTCTGATCAGCAGGGACGCCGCTATGACATCAAGAACAATCCATAAGATGCGCACCTTTATCGGTGTGTTGACTACTACCCTACTCCTTTCTGCCTGCAGCCATAACGGTATCTACCGTGGCAATTATTCGGACGAGTGTACCTTCAAGAAGGAAGGCGACTGCGCCGGGAACGCGCTTCAGATTGGCGGAACCGGCACAGACTATGAGTATCGCCTTGGCTTTATTGAGTACGATGATCAGGGCCAGCTATGGGCCCGCGAACAACAGGATTCGGTACTCGACCGCTACCTGAGGCTAGCAGGGATGCAGGATGTCATTGTGCTGACCTTTATCCATGGCTGGCATCATAGTGCCGAACCCGGCGATACCAATGTGGCTGAGTTCCGCGACATGCTGGCCTCGGTGTCGGCACAGGAAGCCGCCTCCAGCGCTCAGCACAATCGCGACCGCAGACCCGTGTTGGGGGTTTATATTGGTTGGCGTGGCGATTCTCTGGCGATCCCATTTGTGAATCACACGACCTTCTGGGACCGGAAAGCCACCGCTCACGAAGTCGGCCGTAAAGGCGTGACCGAAGCCTTGCTCCGCTTAGAAGAGCTGGTAAACGTAAGAAACACGTTTAAAGATGGCGAGCCACCGTCCACCAGCCGGCTTGTCGTCATAGGACACAGCTTCGGCGGTGCCGTGGTCTACAGCTCTTTGCAGAAAATCCTCAACGACCGCTTTATTAATTCGCGCAAGGGGAAAAACTTTGGAGGCAACGCAGAGGGCTTCGGCGATATGGTGATTCTGATGAACCCAGCATTTGAAGCATTGCGGTTTTCGTCGTTGCTGGAATTATCACAAGAACGATGCCGGGGTTATTTCCCCGGTCAGCTGCCTAAGCTCGCCGTGTTGACGTCTGAGACAGATCTGGCAACAAAATGGGCGTTTCCGGCGGGTCGGTTTTTCTCAACCCTGAACGAGCGGCACCGTGATATGGAGCGCTACGAGTGCCCGAAACCCGGCATGGTGAATCATAAGCCGGTAACCATTCCACAATGGAGCGCCGATAAGAACACCATCGGCCACTTTGAGCCTTACCACACGCATTATTTAAAGCCGCCGAAAGAGAACGCACCCACGACCTTTGATCTGGAGCGCGCGTATTTCGAGTGGTCAGCGCATGATCCGGAGCAACCGGATATCTACACCACGGCCGATCTGTTCAGTAAGCAACGCACCACAGCCCGGAACCCTTATATGAATATCATTGTCGATGAAGCGCTGATGGACGGGCACAACGATATCTGGGGTGATCAGATCATTGGTTTTATCAGTGAGTTGATTACCGTCTCGACCACTCCGCAAGAAGTTTATGAAAAATTATTAAAAGACTGATAGGTTAGAAACCGGCTTATCTGTAACTCAACAGGAGACTTTTATGCGTCGTACCGCAACCCTTCTGGGCACCACTCTGGCACTGATGTCAGGTACTGCTCTGGCTGACGATTTTGCTGTTTCAAGTGACACCTTTGCCGACGGCAGCACCCTGGCGAATACTCAAGTGTTTAAAGGCTTTGGCTGTGAAGGGGAAAATATCTCTCCTGACCTGAGCTGGACCGCAGGCCCTGAGGGCACCAAAAGTTATGTTGTGAATGTGTATGACCCGGATGCACCGACGGGCTCGGGTTGGTGGCACTGGATTGTTTATAACATCCCGGCGGATGTTACGACTCTGCCAACCAATGCGGGCGTGACCGGTGGTGAAAACCTGCCTGATGGCGCCGTGCATGGTCGCTCAGATTTTGGCACTTACGGTTTCGGTGGCGCATGTCCGCCCGTGGGTGATGACCCTCATCGCTACATCTTCACCGTTCACGCCCTGTCTGTTGAGAAGCTGGACCTGCCCAAAGACGCCAGCGCCGCTCTGATCGGCTATATGGTGAATGCCAACACTATCGAGAAAACCTCGATCACGGGTATGTATGGCCGTTAATCGGTGAGTGTCAGACTCTATTGCAGCCTGCTAATGGCCTCTGCGCTGTTGGCCGGCTGCTCGGGTTTTCAGGCATTACCTGGCCCGGGCAATCAAAGCAGCGCACAGTTCGAAAATCCGGATGTGCGCTCTCGTCTCTACGATGAATACCAGCAATGGCAGGGTACGCCCCATCGCCTTGGTGGTTTATCAGAGCGTGGGATTGATTGCTCAGGGCTGGTGTACGTGACGTTTCGTGATGAATTTAATACCCAACTGCCGCGCAGCACCCGCCAACAATCCAGCCAGGGTGTTCCGGTTTCGCGACACTCGTTGCGCTCCGGGGATCTGGTATTTTTTGATACGGGCGTGAACTCCCGGCATGTCGGCATCTATATTGAGCAGGATAAATTTCTTCATGTGTCGAGCAGTCGCGGGGTTATGGTCTCGTATCTGACCTCCGATTACTGGAAGAAGCGCTTTACTCACGCCCGACGAGTGCCCATACACTAGCCTGTTCAGACATAGCAGCCCTGCGGCATTTCTGATAATTTGTCGCCTCTCGTAAATTCGTATTTATTCTTACTTTTATAAGCCCATATTTTGAGGACGCTCATGACCGATTTCGCCAAAGCCAAGTCTGAATTTCTGGATTCACTGACCACCGATGAGCATATGTTTGCGTCGACACTGGCGTTTATCGAAGGCTGGTACGATTTCACGCCGACGGCGTTTAATAACGGTGGCGTGATCAACAGCGCAGACCAGAATCAGGGCAGCGCTAAGGTTTTTGCTCTGAGCCAGTTGCTGGAACTCGATAAAGAAACCACTCTGCGCCTGTTCGGCGAACACTACCGTGATGTGCTGGCCACGCCTGACGTGGATAACCACCACAACCTGCGTCGCGTTCTGCGCGAAGGCACCGATAACATCACCTTCGATCAGTTTCCGCTGAAGGCGAAGGCATGAACCGTCTGGTCAATAGCCTGCAACAAGCGACCTGGGCACAGCGCCTGGGCCTGCTGCTTGCCATTGCCAGCTATGTGGTGCTCTGGCCTGGAGTTACCGAGCCCATCATGACGATTAAGGCCAGCGTGAATATGTTTGGCCTGAAGGCAGAACTGTTCAACGAAACCCGTTCCATCTGGGAGACGGTAACGTCTCTGAATGAACAGGGTTATGCCCTGGTGGCGTTTCTGATTGTGACCTTCAGTGTGGTTATCCCGGTACTGAAAGGCCTGACCATTCTGTTCACTTGGCTGTGGCCCAGCGATCTGCGCTGGCGCGTTGTCGCCGCGATCAGCAAGTGGTCGATGGTCGATGTGTTTGTGGTCGGTATTCTGGTGGCATTTTTAACCGCCAAAGCGACCGCTGAAATGCAGGCGACGCTGCTCGATGGTTTCTGGTGGTTTCTGAGCTTCTGTATTCTGTCGATTATCTCTGGCCAGCTGCTTGCGCAACATCGCTTGCCGAAATAGCCGGGCTTATATGAACCCGCCTGCCCCGCTAACGTTATTCAGATAACGTCTATACTGGAAGTCAACGATATAAATCCCAGAGGCTTCCAGTGACCATCATTCCGCTGAACCATATTCTTCTTAAAAGCCCGTTGCTGGCTGACGACATACTGAAGGAGCTGACACTGGGCGCGCGCTTTGAAGATCTGGCCGCTGAGCATTCTGCGTGCCCATCGGGTTCAAACAAGGGGTTTGCCGGGAATCACGATGTGGATGATCTCCCGGAAGAAATGATTCAGGCCATGCAGGAATACGATGGCAGCAGCCCATGGATTGGCCCGGTGAAGACGCATTACGGATTTCATATCATCCGCCCTGCCGGCCAGATTGAGGAACTGCGCGAGCGCATCGATGACCTTCAGGTCACCGATGCTGCCTACGAAGAAAACAAAACCGAAGAAAATAAAGTCGAAGAAGACAAGCCGGAAAACGACCCGCAGGAAGAAGATTAATCCGGAGTCAACGCCCGTACTAACGCTTCCGACGCAGAGGCCGCGCCATAACAGGTCTGCACAAACTCCAGCTCCCCCCAGCATTCGAAACGCAGTCGCGGAAGGCTGATACGCCAATGCTGATCTGAGCTGCTCAGGCAGGTCAGACCTTCGGTAAACTCATCGCCCAGCCAGTCAAAGTCGTACTCCGACCATAACCGGAACACCGCAAAGGTGCGCGGCGCCGACAGAAAATCCCGATGCACTTCGTACACCAGCCAGTGCGGCGATACTTCATCACCCCGGGCAATCAGCAGGCAATTATCGGCCTGATCATTAAGATCAGGCGTTGGTAATTTACTCATAGTCTCTCACAGGTACCTACTGTCATTCGTCAGGCTGAATGCCAGCCAGATCACACAGCACATCAATAAACGCCTCACAGGCTACCACAGACGCGCTCTCATCCATGGTGTGATACCCGGTTGTCGGTATCTGCAGAGTCGTACCGTCTACCAGGCCGCCTGATGCCGAAATAATGCGGCCCATTTCAGTCGAACCCAGTGACTTCGGCGATTCGCCCTGCGCTTCCAGTGCTGCGTTCTGCGCCTGAATGTAGCTGTCTTTATACTGGTAACTGATGCCCATGCGCTCACAGGTGTCGGCCAGTTGCTGAGTCAGCTCTTCATTGAAGGGCGCGTTAGCATCCCGGTGACGCAGCGTCAGAGTGTGCTCACGCGCAGTAGGCACATCCGGAAACGGGCTGGTGTCGACCACCACCAGCTGGTTGGTTGAGCCACCAAAGCGACGGAACCATTCCAACAGATATCGCCAGCTACGACCAGCCTCTTCCTGCGCGGTAAAGAAGGCGGTGCCTTCAAATCCCAGTTCAAACAGGTACACCAGAATGGCCGCCGTAAGGACGTTATCCATCTGCCCAGTCACACTGTCATCGGTAATGCGCAGGTCATCCTGAAACGCGACCGGCGTACCGGCAACCACATGCTCCAGGCCTTCAAGTTCGAAGATCAGGTTATTACGGTGCGGGCACACGTACGTCTGGCGAATGCTGCCCCGGCCACGGTACATGCCCGACCAGGGCTCATAGGCAAAAACTTTCTCATCACCCATGCGGTCAACAATCAGCTGCATCAGTTCTTCAGAAACAGAATTACCCAGCAGGTCAGAGCGACCGCCTGACACAAAGGCCGCGTACTGAAACTCGTTCGGGCCTGTACAGATCAGGCCATGACGGTCGATGTGGGCCGACAGCATTAAAGAGTGCGGGCGCTTACCCTGCGCCACCAATACGCCTTCGTACCATTTCACGTCTGCTCCGCGTTCTTCCAGCGCTCGCTGCAATACCCGGAAAAACGAATGCTCTGCCCCTACCACAGACGGCGCACGCGCAAGGATGGTCAGAAGATCACGAAATGATTGAGATAACACGGCAGTCCGCCTCTGTAGGTACTGGTTGGTATGGTTAAGGTGCGCAGATAGTTGCACCTGTGCCGTTCGAGGTAAAACGAGATTTATTTATCGTGCAGATAAGAAAATGTTACTATCAGCGTTCTCTTAGGGGAGTAATCTGCCGTCACGGCCATTCAGGCTGCTGATTCTGGTGTCTGTATCAACATAATTGAGCCTCAAGCTCATGGTGCAGACGTCCCGTCATTGGGATTGATGAGACCTGAGATAACGACACAGTCGCTGGGCGATGCTGTGGCGTTGTCTTGTGCTCATCATCGCCCGGAATAGTTCTTATGTTTGATATTACAACCTTCAGCGCCTCGCCATTTCTTGCCTCTACCGTCGCTGTTGCCATCGCTGAAGTCGGCGACAAGACCCAGCTGTTGTCTCTGTTACTGGTTGCCCGTTTCCGCAATAAGTGGGCGATCATTGGCGGCATTCTCCTTGCCACACTGCTGAATCATGGGCTCTCGAGCTGGGGAGGTATCTGGCTTGGCGAAAATATGGACAACTGGCTATCTGGCAGAGTCGCCGACTATGTTCTGGCCGGGTCCTTTGCTCTGATGGCACTCTGGGTGCTGATTCCGGATAAAGAAGATGACGACGACGATAACTTCGCTAAGTACGGTGCCTTTATCGCCACTACGCTGCTGTTCTTTATTGCCGAAGTCGGAGATAAAACTCAGATAGCCACGGTGATTCTCGCCGCTGAATTTCAGAGTTTTTTCTGGGTTACCGCGGGCACCACGTTAGGCATGTTAATCGCGAATGCACCGGTAGTGATCTGGGGACAGTGGTTAATGGACCGATTACCGTTAGACCTGGCACGTCGCCTTACGGCTGTCGTATTCCTCAGTCTGGCGGCCTATACGCTTTTCAGTAGCTGACTCACTGATCGTTACGACAAAGTTTTCTCGTTGTACGCCGTGATTTCCGGCGGGTATAAACGCGCCTCGCTTATTTGGATACCCGCCCGTGAACGCCGTTATTAACAGTGCTGTGCCTGCTCGTTGCCTTCCTTTGCTGAATACCATCATGGATGCACTGCGTAGCGATGGTTATGTTGTCATCGACGACGCCCTCCCCGCTGCACTTGCAAACGCATTGCAGCAACGGGTTGCTGAGATAAAGAGAATCGGGGACCTTAAGCAGGCAGGCATCGGACGGCGTGATGATCACACAATTGCGCGCAGCATCCGCCAGGATTCGATTCACTGGCTGGACAGATCCGTAGCGTCAGAAACAGGTTGGCTCACGGCTATGGAGCATCTGCGTGGCTACGCTAACCGGGAGCTGCTGCTCGGGCTGTTTGAGTACGAGAGTCACTTTGCTCACTATCCACCGGGCGCGGGTTATAAAAAGCATTACGACGCGTTCAAAGGGCAGTCAAACCGTGTACTGAGTACTGTGTATTATCTGAACGAGAACTGGCAGCCCGGCGACGGTGGCGAACTCGCTATTTATGATGCTGAGGATCAGCTGATCACCAGGGTTCAGCCCGTGTTAAATCGTCTGGTGATTTTTCTCTCAGAAGAATTCCCACACGAAGTGCTGCCCGCAAAGAATCATCGCTACAGCATTGCCGGTTGGTTCCGCGTTAATAACAGCCGCGACATTCTCAGCCTACCCGCATGACCACGGCGCTCAGCGGGTAAACCGGTTACATAATTCTCTGGCAGCAGGCCTAACTTGAACTATCCTCAATGGATAGTCCCTGTTCTGTGGAGAAACGTATGAACTGGCGCGATCTGAGCCTCACACTGAAGTTACGTATACCTTTAGCCGTTATTGGCGTTCTTCTGATCATCCTCAGTGTGTTACAGCTAAATACTCTGAGTGGGGTAACCACTACATCCGAACTGATTAACGGTACCTACACCCCAGCTCTGAATAAAGTACTTAACGCTGACCGCGATCTGTATCAGGCTCAGATTGCTGAACGCACTCTGGCTTTCGGCGGCGACAACGAAGGCCTGAAGGCATCTCATAAAGAGAACCTGGACCAGGTCTATGATCGCCTCAATGCTGTCATCGACATGCAAGTGAATGACAAAACGCGGGTTCAGGCCGAAGCGTTTCTTGCCGCCTTCGAGAAGTGGCGTCCTAAATCAGAAAAAATGGTAGAGGACGTTACCTCGGGGCGAATTTCGTATGAACAGGCAGAGGCACTCAGTACAGGCGCGCTGGAAAAAGAATTTGAGGCCACCCGTGATATTCTGGATACCGTTGGTGAAAACCTGGCTGAATCTGCGGCGTCACTGCATGCTGAAGGCGTATCCTTGAATAAGGCCGCTCGCCGGAACCTACTGATTCTCACGCTTCTCTCTGTCGCGATTATCGTTGCTGTTATCGTATTCCTGCCGCCACTACTCACTCGTCCAATAAAACGAACCACCTCAGCGCTGGATAAGCTTGCCCGAGGCGAAGGCGATCTGACCCGCCGGCTCACGGTTGAAAGTAACGACGAAATTGGTGAAATGGCGAAGACCTTCAATAAATTCCTTGAGGGGATGCAAAGCCTGGTCACCAACGTACAGACAGTATCGACCCAGGTACGCGGGACCACAGAACAGCTCGAACAAGGTGCTCAGAAAAGTCAGGAAACCACGGCTCAGTTTGTTGCTGAGCTTGAACATGTGACTCACGCTAACCGTGAAATGGAACAGGCCATTGGCGAGGTCAGCCAGTCATCGACCCGTGTCGCCGAAGAAGCGACCAACGCTGAGAAACACGTCCGTGAAATCGCCGAACAATTCCGCAGTGCGGTTACTGATATTGCCGCCCTCGCCAGCAGCGTCAGTGAATCCGCCGGCGTTATCCGCGAACTGGAACAGGAAACCACAGGGATCGCCTCACTGCTTGATGTCATTAAAGGCATTGCTGAACAAACGAACTTGCTGGCTCTCAACGCTGCTATTGAGGCAGCCCGCGCGGGTGAGCAAGGTCGTGGTTTTGCGGTGGTTGCTGATGAAGTCCGGAGTCTGGCCAGCAAGACCCAGCAGGCGACCGAAGACATTAACAGCATGATCGATAAGCTACAGAGTGGTGTGAACCGCGCGGTTAACAGTATGCAGGGTGGCGAAGAGACCGCAGAACGTTCTGTAGAAACCGCACGGGCCTCAGAATCGAACATTGGCGAAGTATCGGGCTCTTTAGTACGGATTAAAGATCAGGTATTACAAGTGGCATCAGCCATTGAAGAGCAGACGTCGGTCATTAATAACATCAACCAGAACCTGGCAGAAGCACGTAATATGAGCCAGGAGAATCAGGCGAGTACACGCCAGCTGGTCGATTCTGTCAATGTGCTTGAACAGAACACCTCTGATATGCGCAAGAGCGTATCGAATTTCACCGTCTGATATTTTAAGAACGGTGACAAAAAAGGCAGCCATGGCTGCCTTTTTTATTGCGAGGATAACCGCAGATCAGGCGGTCAGGATGCCCACCCACGAAAGCGCACTGTGCGCTTTTGCCACACCGAAGATATAAACAAATACCACCAGCGCCAGAACAAACGCTTTTACGTTTACTTTCTTAATTGCGATCACACCCAGCACAACGTATGCAATCAGGCCCAGCAACTTGGCAGTAACCCATGCCGCTTCAAACGGATATTGGCTGAGGGTTACGCAAAGCGCACCGGCGGTAATAAGAAGCAAAGTATTGATGCCATGTGTAGCAATGTTCAAGGCTTTATTGCTGTTCAGCAGCGGCTTGTAATTAGCCAGCACAAAGCGGACGACGAAGAGAATAAATGATAAGTAGACAAATCCAATATGAGAGTGCTTCAGAGCCATGTACATGACGGATTTCCTTCAGTATTTAGTTATTTTAAATGGGGCCAGTCTGCATACGTGGCGGCAGAACAGCCGCGAAGCATAGCAGATGACCGGTGTAATGATACTTGATCAATATCAATAAGCGTGAGGCCGGACCTCAGACTTCCAACCAGAAGGTGACAGGGCCATCATTTACCAGAGAGACCTTCATATCGGCGCCAAACCGTCCGGTCCCCGTAGTTACCTTCTCACTGGCACGGCTGCAGAAGTACTCATACAAGGCGCTGGCGTCGTCCGGTGCCGCCGCCCCCGAAAATCCGGGGCGTGTGCCCTTTCGGGTATCTGCCGCCAGAGTAAACTGAGAAACAACCAGAAGATCACCATCAATATCGCTGATGCTACGGTTCATGCGCCCCTCATCATCCGGGAAGACCCGGTAGCGCAGAATTTTATCTAACAGGCGGTCAGCCTTCTCTTTGTCGTCTTCCTTCTGAACTCCAAGCAATACCAGTAAACCGCGCCCGGCACTGCCAATCACCTCGCCGTCGACACGAACACTTGCCTCAGACACCCTTTGTATCAAGCCAATCATTGAAAAACTCCCACTGAAATACCGCTGCGGTTTGCGGGCGCAGGATAGCGCGTTCTATACTCAGATCAAATACGTGCCTAAGCACCCGGAGATATGGATATGCGACACTCAATGACCACCTTGATCACTCTTTTAGCAACTGCGGTTGTTACAGTCTCCAGTGCGCTTCCTGCCACCGCTCAGACAAAGGTGTATATTACCCGGGATGCCGACGGCAACCCGGTATTCAGCGACCGCAAAAGCGCCGGCTCAGAAACCCATGTGGTTCAGGAGCTTCCATCCATGCCTGCGTTTAATGTCCCTCAGCCTGAGCGTCCTTCTGAAGAATCAGACGACGAGCCCGTCACACCGGCTTATACCAGCCTGAGTATTATCTCTCCGGCTGACGGCACTACCCTGCCCATTGGTGTAAATGGCGATGTCCGTATTTCAGGCGTGCTGACACCAGCGCTGCAGAAGAAAGACAGCATCGTACTGCTGGATGCAGGTATCGAGATCGCTCGCGGTAGCCAGACAAGCTTTCAGCTCGATAATCTGGACCGCGGCGAACATCGACTGCATATGGAAGTCAGAGGTCCTGACGGCGACGTGCGCATCAGCAGCCAGTCGATTACTCTTCATGTGAAACGGGCATCTTCCCTGGCTCGCTAAACCTCCCCCATCAAGGCCTACTTTCAGAGCCAGGACAAAATCAGATGAAGGCTAAAAAACCTTCTATACGGTCCAGAGCACTGACACAGGGCACCAAAACAACTCACCAACACCACCGCTCGCCCACATTTGGTGCATTAAAGGGTCTATTTTTCTTCATTTGAACACTCACGCAGCATGTCAGAAGCGACTCCGCGCCATTTATGTGCAAAACTCACTTCTGGCTCAATTATTGCTGAACTGAGTGCAAACGGAGATAGATATGCTCGCCAGCCCACACCTCAATCAACGCCTGATGGAACACCTGAATACTGGGGTTGTTCTGCTGGATGCTGATCTGAGTATTATTTTCATGAATCCCGCTGCCGAAGCCCTGCTTGAAGTCAGTGGCCAGCGTGGAAGAGGCGTTGAGTTCACCATGCTCGCCAGAGAGTCTGACGAAGCGACACAGGCCTTTCGTGATGCTCTGATCAATGGGCACTCTTACACCAAACGTGAAGCGACGATTGAGCTTCATAACCAACAGCAGGCGACTCTGGACTATAGCGTAAGTCCGTTATCACACCCTGAAACGCGACTGCCCTGCCTGCTGGTTGAACTGCAAGGGCGTGACCGCCTGATGCGTATCAGCCGCGAAGAGCAACTGATCGCCAAGCAGGAAACAACACGTAACCTGGTGCGCGGCCTGGCCCACGAGATTAAGAACCCACTCGGTGGGATTCGCGGCGCAGCCCAGCTACTTGAGCGTGAATTACCAACGGCCGATCTGGCCGAGTACACCAATATTATTATCGAAGAGGCAGACCGTCTTCGTGACCTCGTGGACCGGATGCTCGGCCCCCGTACTCTGCCTCAGACCGAACAAATTAATATTCACGAAGTTCTTGAGCGGGTATGCCAGCTCGTCGACGTTGAATCGGAACATCAGATTGAAATCGTCCGTGACTACGACCCATCTATTCCTGAAATGGAAGCGGATCGCGGTCAGATGGTTCAGGCTTTGCTGAATGTCTGCCGCAACGCGATGCAGGCGATGATGGAAAATCCAAACCCGGAGCGACCACCATCACTGACAATGAAAACCCGATCGATTCGCCAGTTTACGATTGGCCATCACCGTCACCGTCTCGTTGTTCGTGTTGATATTACTGATAACGGCCCTGGCATTCCTGAAGAGATTCAGGAGAGCCTTTTCTATCCGATGGTTACGGGACGCCCTGAAGGTACAGGCCTTGGCCTTTCGATCTCACAATCCATTATTAATCAGTGCGACGGCATCATTGAATTTGAATCCGAGCCCGGACGCACCACATTCTCAATTTATCTGCCTTTGGAACCACTATGAGCACTGTCTGGATCATTGATGACGATAAATCCATCCGCTGGGTTTTAGAAAAAGCACTGCAACAGGCGGGGATTGATACCAAAGTATTTGAGCAGGCTGAACCTGCACTCAATCAACTGAAAAAAGAGCATCCCAGCGCCATTATTACGGATATCCGCATGCCGGGTATGGATGGTCTCACGCTGTTGAAGCACGCAAACGAGGCACATCCTGATTTACCAGTCATCATTATGACAGCGCACTCTGACCTTGAGAGCGCGGTCAGCTCGTACCAGAGTGGTGCCTTCGAATATCTGCCAAAGCCTTTCGATGTCGACGAAGCGGTCAGCCTGATTCAACGTGCCATAGATCACTTCTCTGAAATTTCAGCACAGGCACCATCGGTTGAACCTGAGATGCCAACGCAGGAGATCATCGGTGAAGCGCCCGCAATGCAGGAAGTTTTCCGCGCCATTGGTCGTCTCTCGCAATCGAATATTACTGTTTTAATTAACGGTGAATCAGGCACGGGTAAAGAACTCGTCGCTCATGCACTTCATAAGCATAGCCCTCGTGCTCCTGAGCCTTTCATTGCTCTGAACATGGCTGCAATTCCCAAAGATCTGATCGAATCAGAGCTTTTTGGCCATGAAAAAGGCTCTTTCACCGGCGCTGGCGGCCAACGTCGTGGACGTTTTGAACAAGCTAACGGTGGCACCTTATTCCTCGACGAAATCGGTGATATGCCGGCTGACACCCAGACACGACTGCTTCGTGTACTGGCTGATGGTGAGTTTTACCGCGTAGGTGGTACGACACCGGTCAAGGTGAATGTGCGCATTATTGCTGCAACGCACCAGGACCTTGAAGGTTTGGTAAAAGACGGGAAATTCCGCGAAGATTTATTCCATCGTCTTAACGTTATCCGTATCCACCTGCCTCGTCTCGCCGATCGTCGTGAAGATATTCCGAAACTTCTGACGCACTTCCTGCAACGCGCAGCCGAAGAGCTTGAAGTAGAGACTAAGTCGCTGCGACCAGAAACCGAAGAGTTTTTGTCTACCCTGGACTGGCCGGGTAACGTCCGCCAACTCGAGAATACCTGTCGCTGGATCACTGTGATGGCATCTGGTCGCGAAGTGCTGGTAAAAGATCTGCCACCTGAGCTTCTGGAACAGAAAAGTGATATTCAGACCTCAGGTAACTGGGAACAGAATCTGCGTTTCTGGGCTGATCAACAGCTGGCCTCGGGCATGACGGATCTGCTTGATACCGCAGTTCCTATCTTTGAACGTATTATGATTGAGACCGCACTTAAGCATACCGCGGGTCGTCGTCGCGATGCCGCAAACCTGCTGGGATGGGGCCGGAACACCCTGACAAGAAAGATCAAAGAGCTGCAGATGGACACCGAAGATCATCATGACGATGATCATGGCGATGACTGACTATTTCAGCTGACCGCGACAAAACAACCGGGAGCCTATTACTCCCGGACTTCCCTGCGATATAAAATGCGTTCATGCCCACGGAAGACACCGAAGCTGACGGTTGATGAGGGCGATTCAAAACTACCATCTCCATCGTAATCGCCTCGTAACCACTGCGGGGCAGTGTAGCTCAGAGACGCATCACCTGTATCCGGTGTGCCGGGTACCAGTGTTGGGGCGAGTAAGGTAATTCCCTCGTTACCACTGCTACCCTCAGTTAACTGACCAGAGCTGGCAGTGATCTGACTGATGCCGTCTACAGAAGCATTGGCACTGTCCCAGACGGTACAGTCATCCTCTGTATTCTGTATATACCGACCATCTTGAAAATATTCTGTAATCAGCCTTACCGTCAGGTCGTGAGTCTCGGCACCAAAGGTATCCTGTAAACGCATACGGCCAAAGCGCATACTCACCCCGCTGCCATCGGGTGTGAAGTCAACGTTGGCAGACTGAGTTGCCTCGCCGTCAGTGACACCGGTAAGCGTAAATTGCAGCTCCGGAGAAAAAGGATTTATTTCAGCGTTTAAATCACGCACATAGGCGATGTTATCTAGTGGTGAAAAGACATACTCCATTACCCCAGGGCTACTTACCGTTAATGAGCCAGCCTGATAATCAGTAGTAGGAGAACCAGCCAAAGAGAGCGCCAGGCCATCGTTGCCCACAACACTCTGGTCGACTGACGGGAATGAAACTCCGTTAAATACGTCACCGGCCGATAAACGCATAAAAGCAGTGTCAGTATAATTCTGAGTAATCTCAGCATCGGCTGATGCGTTGTAGGCAGAAACAATGATTGCCGGTGCCACCAGCCATGAGAAAGATTGCCCGGTATAGCTATTTCCAGTACTACAAGCGCCAGAAAATACGCCAGAGTCTGCCACACTCACCTCAAAATACGCGGGAACAAACCGCCCCAGCGGCGCACTTGAGAAGGTGGCTAAATTGGTATCAGACAAGGTGCCGAGCGCTGCGCCAAAATACAAAGGCGGCGTTGCATTTAGAGTAAATACACCGCTTTCTCCTTGCGTAAGATTAATACTCGAAACGCCGCTGACGCTCGCAGGGTGAATATATTCAGCGGGTTCTAGTGTGCCATTTTGTCCGGCGGCTGGTGCGACAACGGTTGAAGACAAAGTAATCGGCGATCCTGAGCTGTAATTTGGTGTCGTGATGTTATCCAAACAGAAATCACTGTCGCTATCTGCTTCCCAGGCGACCGCACGAATATTAACCGGGAATGCCGCACCTGCGAGCGCAAACACTGGGCAGTCTTCATAAGGCTCGTTACAGACATTAGCTGGATCAATACACAGCCCCACCGGGCGCGCTACAAAGCTGGTTTGTCCATTCAGGATCAGTCCAGCATCAGCACCACTTCCGGTATAACTGGCAAACAGTGTTTTCTGCCCGGCGTCGTCGTAGTTAAAGGACGTCAGCGATGCGGTGCCAGAAGCATCAAAGGCGAGAGAGAGGCTTGTTGGGCTTACAGGCGAAGTGGACACATCAACGCCTGCAACTTGCACAGCTTTACTGCCAGAAGCTGGCGCGTTGTAACGGGTGTATATATCCACGGCCTTCGATACGTTTGCGAAAGCCGGCACACACTCAGGTGAGTTATCGCTCTTTCTGACTGCCTGTATAGTCGCCGAAGCGGGTCCTTTCGCGGATATAAAATCAGGAACACTGACTACAAAACCCGCATCGGCAAACGTCAGGTTACACGTCACAGATACGCTGCCGCCGTCCACCGAGCAGAGATTACTGCCCCCGACTTTTGCGGGCGAAGATGATGACACTCCAACAATCGCTGTACCAGGGACAGTCTGGCTAAGCTCAAAGCTACCGCTACCGCCCGACAGAGTTCGCGTATTGCCGCCGACCCACCCCGCTGGCAACAAGGTTATATTCACATCGTCGGTGTACAGACTGGAGCAAGTGCTGTCTGCGCATGCCAGAATATCAACCGTCTGGGGCTTGCAGGTTAAAGCGTCAGACTCATAGGATAACCGGAAATGATCCGGGCCAGCCGGTGGCAGATCCGCAGTGATCTCAATATCACTGACATACCAGTTATCACCGAGAAGATCGAAGAAACTGATCCCTCCGCCGGTCATGACATAACGTAACTGAAAATTATCGTGGTAAGCATCTGCAGGCAACGAGGCGGAATAGGAATAGCTATCTCCTATCGAGAGCAACCCAAGAAAGCCATAGTCTGCAACAAAGGTCGTCAGAGTCTGCCAGCCGCCGTTACTGCGCCGGTACTGAACAACTAAGTCTTCTCCCGGGTTAGGTGCCCTACCGATAAGTCCAAATCCGAGGCTGAATGGCACGTAGACATCGAAACTTATATCAACAGAGTCTGCTTCAGAGAAATCAAATGCCCGTGACTCGACTTCGACATAACCGTTACGAAGATTGAGTTCGCCCAGTGAATTAATCACCACCCGGGAAGTATTACTGGCAATCCAGTCTACACCGACAACGGCACTGTTGAGCAAATTAAACAGCACCGGAAGGGCAGCCACAGTTGAAGCGCACAGATAAAACAGTGCTGAAATGGCCCAGACTCTGGGCCGCACGCGAACCTGTTTTTTACGTAGGCGCATTTATCTCAACTCTTTTTTGTAGATAACCCGCTCGTGACCACGATAAACGCTGAAAGTCGACGTTGCGGATGGATCGTTGTTGAAGTTTCCATCACCATTAAAATCACCCTCCAGCCAGAAGGGTGCATCGTAGGTCACGGTGGCATCACCTGTGTCAGGAGTCCCTGCTACCGTGGTGGGCGCTGCTAATTCCAGACCATTGCTACCCGTCGTGCCCGAAGACACTGCCCCTGACCCCGGCAGGATCGAGCTTAAGCTATCCACACTGGCGTTAGCGCTGTTCCAGGTCGAACATGAATCAAAGGTATTAAGGACGTATTCACCATCAGCGAAATATTCCATAGACATGGGCAACGTCAGATTACTGTTTTCAGGGCCGTAACTGTCTTCAATTGTCATCCTGCCAAAGCGCATATCAACAGAGCTTCCATCGGGTGTGATATTTACCGTGTTATTTACATTCACCTCACCATCAGAGACTGCTGAGCCAATTTCAAAGACCAGATCGGGACTGAATGTAATTATTTCAGCATCGCTGTTGCGCAAATAGGCGAGGCTATCTGCTGCAGAGAATACATATTCCATTTGCCCTGCTGCCGAGACACTTATTGTCCCGTCGTTAAACTGTGTATCAGGCACACCAGAGAGCTGCAACCGGCTGCCGTCGTTACCATCCGTCGCATTGTCTTCCGTGGGATAGGTAATATTATCTGCGACGTTCGCCGCAGTCAGTCGACGGAAATCGTCGTGAGTATAATTTTCAGTCACTGCCTTGGGGCTTGCCCCATTATATGCGGTGAACGCGATTGTAGGAGCAATTAACCAGTCAAATGACTGACCGGTGTAAGTGTTACCCGTCGGGCAGGCTGGGGAAAACTCACCAATATCACTGGTCGAAGCTTCGAAGTGATCGGGTATGAAGCGACCGGTTGGTTGGCTTGTATAAGTAACCGGCGTCGTACTGGAGGTTGACCCAAGTGCGACACCAAAATATAAAGGTGGCGTTGCATCGAAGGTGAACACGCCAACTTCACTCTGCGCAAGTGCAATGGTGTTTGTTCCTCCCGAGCCACTTGAACCAACATGCGTATACGCTGTTGGAATCACTGAACCGGCGGCACCGGGAACAGGCGCCAGCAACCCCGACGACAACAGAATATTCCCGCCCGAGTTGTAATTCGGCGTCCCGCTATTCCCCGAGCAGAAATTGGAATCTCCGTCAGACTCCCAGGCGACAGCAGTAATATTGGCGTTAAAAGGAACCCCTGCCGTACCGAATACGCCACACGAAGCGTAAGGCAAACCGCAGCTACTGCCTGTATCAATACACATACCCGCTGGGCGCGAGATATACGAGTTACTACCTTCCATAATCAAGCCGAGATCGGCCCCTGTACCAACGTATCTCGCATACAGTGATTTCTGACCGGCATCGTAATAATTCAACGAAGGTAGCACTGCCTCACCATTACTATCGAAGTTCAGCGGCAGCGTTGTCGGCAATAGATTATTTCCTGATACCGCTACGCCGCCCAGACTTGTCGCCATGGTGCCAGAGGCAGGAATATCGTAACTCGTCCAGAAATCTACATTTTTAGTGACATTGGCAAAGGCCGGTACACATTGTGGCGCGTTATCGCTTTTGCGCACCGCCTGTATCGTCGCTACAGCCGTCCCCTTACCTGCAATAATATCCGGTACATCGACCAGAAAACCGGAGTCAGAAAAGGTCAGCGAACAAGATGGCGTAAAGGAGCCACTATCGATTGAGCAACGGTTAGTGGAACCTGTCATCAAAGGGACTGAAGAAACAACATCCAGATCAACTGTTCCGGCCGCGGTACGGGCCAGCGAGGCAACACCACTGCCACCCGTTATCGTAACGGCATTGCCTCCAACCCACCCTGTCGGTGATAAAACAATGTCGACAGGGTCTGTATACAGGCTTGAACAAGATGCGTCTTCGCACACCTGAATTGTTACGTCCTGCGGGTTGCAGGTCAGCGCCGCTGAATTATACGAAAGACGAAAATGGTGAACCGCAGATGAGGTATCATCGCGTGTACCTACATAGACATTATCAATGTGATAAAAGTCGTAACGCCTGAATATCGAAGTCGTGCCGTCAGCTTGATAAAACCTGAGCCTGAAGTTGCTGTGCAGGGCATCGTCAGGTACCCGAGCCTCATATCGGTATGCTTCGCCCGAATTTAATATCGAAGGATCATGGAAATCAATCGTACGCCACGTGCCATCAGGTAAATAAATCTGCACATACAATTCAGCCGCTGACGGGTCTTCACTGTCGTAATTCCCTGGCGTAATTGCATCCGTACCACTGAAGTTATCATCGCCGTAGCGAATCCAGTACTCCAACTCAACAAACGTCTCTCCTGACAAATCGATGCTGCGTGTAGTCGTGGCTCGCTCACCACAGCAGGTAAAAAAGCTACGAGTACCGGTCTCGGCGGTATGGTTGCTGATCTGAGAAGTGAAGTTGCCATCAAAAATGGTGACGTACCAATCAGGTATCGTCCCGCCAGGAGGTGGCGCAAGAAATAAGTCGCGTTCGAATTGATCTTCAAAAAGTAGGTAGCGCGTCGTCCCCACTTCAAAATCGGTTACTTTCAGATCATCAATATGCCAGAAGTCCCGACGGGTAAAAGAGCTTCCTGAGCCGTCAGCCTGATAAAAACGAAAACGGAAATTGCTGTGTAATCCTGCAACAGGAATTCTGGCATATACGTTATAAGTATCACCGCCAGATGAGCCGCCCCCCTCCCATAACTGTAAGGCCTGCCAACTACCATTATCCAACAGAACATCCAGTCGGAGATCGTCACCGCTTGAAGGCCATTCACTGTAGTCATCAGAACCGCTTCTTAGCCAGAAATTAACTTCAGCGTAGTTCGAAGCACTCAGGTCAATAGGGTCTGAAGTAACATAAACCTCGTCGCAGCATATAAACATACTGCGGGTTCCGGAATTAGCGATGTAAGTGCCAATGCCGGCCTCACCGCGAGAACCAATGGGTGTCACTGTGTATTTTTGCGGGCCGCCGTTCAGATTGCTCCGCTCGAAGTCGTCCGACCATAAATCGATGCGAGCCATGGCACTCATGGAGGTAAACAATAAAGACAGCAGCGCATATTTCAGCATAATATTCTTCCAGCTAACCTTTGGTTACGGCAAAACCTGCAGCACCTTGCTAAACCTTCCCGATATAACTAAATGATATTCTTCAGTTTGGCTTTTTCTATTCTTTCACAAAACGTCACGATGGACTGTATTAACCTCGTAATCACAGCGCTATGTAACGGCAATCTAGCTATAGGCGGGAGACACTACCGAGCCCGAACTTCTAGCGTTCGTGACGCCTGATCAAGTCCGGTGCCACAAGAACCCTGCGATATCAGGGTATAGAGATCTTCGCCATCGACGGTCA
>NZ_DDKU01000031.1:18289-18724 GCF_002339775.1 Thalassolituus sp. UBA2590 | reverse complement strand
AGTAGGAAAAAAATATTATTCCCATACTGGTTTTCCTGGTGGAATTAAGGAAATTAATTTTTCACAGATGATGGAAAAATTCCCAGAAAGAGCGCTAGAAAAAGCAGTAAAGGGAATGTTGCCAAGGGGGCCATTAGGCCGCGAAATGTACAGAAAGCTGAAGGTTTATGGTGGGAGTGAACATCCTCACTCTGCTCAGCAGCCGACAGTCTTAACTTTGTAGTGAGCATTGGAATGACGTCTAAAAATTTTTATGGTACCGGAAGGCGCAAGACGTCTTCAGCTAGAGTATTTTTAAGCTCTGGTAGTGGTGCGATCTCGATCAATGATAAGACCATGGAAGAGTACTTTGGAAGACAGGTGGCGAGAATGGTCGTCAGGCAACCTTTCCAGGTAACTGATATGGTGGACAAATTTGATGTTAATATATCGGTA
>NZ_DDKU01000031.1:0-17943 GCF_002339775.1 Thalassolituus sp. UBA2590 | reverse complement strand
TGGTCAAGCTGGTGCTATAAGGCATGGAATCTCAAGAGCATTGGTCGAATATGACGAAAATCTTCGTGGGCCGTTGCGAAAAGCTGGATTCCTCACTAGGGATGCGAGAAAGGTCGAGAGAAAAAAAGTTGGATTACACAAGGCTAGGAAGAGACCTCAATTCTCGAAAAGATAATTTAACCATTTAAATCAATAGGTTACGGATCATTTATACCCTTTAGTGATTGCGTATAAATTTGAAATCCGGTATACTCCACTAGTCCGTATTAACAGAAGAATCCCTTTTCATTTTTCTCAAGAAAAATATTTGTTTTTAGAGCAAAACTTTAAAAAAAGGCCTCATTATGACCACTGAATATGTTAATGAAAGTAGAAGAAAATTTTTGTTAGCATCATCATCTGTTTTAGGCGGTGTCGGGGTAGTCGGTGCGGCAATACCTTTTGTAGCCTCCTGGAAACCGAGTGCGAAGGCAAAAGCAGCAGGCGCGCCAGTTAGTGTTGATATATCGAAACTTGATTATGGAGCGCAGATCGTGGTTGAGTGGCGAGGAAAGCCAGTTTATGTGATCAAAAGAACGACAGAGGCAATTGCTGATTTAGACTTATATGAAAATGGTGTATTAAAGGATGAGATGTCCGAGCTTTCAACGCAGCCCGATTATGTTGGAGGGAGTTCTCGAACTCTCGCAGGGAGAGAGGAAATTCTGGTAATTGTTGGTTTATGTACTCACCTTGGCTGTGCGCCAATGTACCGCCCAGATGTTGGAGCAAAGGATCTTGGAGGTGAATCTTGGTTGGGTGGGTTTTTCTGCCCCTGTCATGGTTCTAAATTTGATTTGTCAGGAAGAGTTTATGCTGGTGTGCCGGCTCCCTCGAATTTAGAGGTCCCTCCGCATAAATATGAGTCGGATAATGTAATTGTAATTGGAGTGGATACGGAGAATGTGTGAATAATGAGTGATTCAATGAACGAGTCGAAGGGCTTTGCAGCTTGGATTGACTCCAGAATGCCAACTTTGAAGGTGCTCTGGAATGATCATATGGCGGAGTACTTTGCGCCGAAGAACTTTAATTTCTGGTACTACTTTGGCGTTCTCTCTCTAGTAGTTTTAGTTATTCAGTTAATCACTGGTGTATGGCTGCTTATGAGCTATGAAGCTTCTGCGGAGGGTGCCTTTGCTTCGGTTGAGTACATCATGAGAGATGTAGAGCTTGGATGGATAATCAGATATGCCCATTCGACAGGGGCATCATTATTTTTTGTAGTTGTTTATATGCATATGTTCAGAGGCCTTATTTACGGTTCGTATAAAGCGCCAAGGGAGCTTGTATGGGTCTTTGGTATGACTATTTACTTAGTTTTAATGGCTGAAGCGTTTTTGGGTTATGTGCTTCCTTGGGGTCAAATGTCATACTGGGGTGCTCAGGTAATTATTTCCCTGTTCTCTGTCATGCCATACGGCGACCTGCTGACTGAGTGGATCCGTGGTGACTTCCTGATTTCAGGCGCTACCCTGAACCGCTTCTTCGCTCTGCACGTTGTTGCTGTACCTCTGGTTATTGTTGCTCTCGTTGTTATGCACCTGCTGGCGCTGCACGAAGTAGGCTCTAACAACCCAGATGGCGTTGATATCAAGAAGCACAAAGACGAAAACGGCAAGCCACTCGATGGCATCCCGTTCCACCCTTACTACACCGTTCACGATCTGGTGGGTATTGTGGTCTTCCTGATGGTGTTCTGTACTGTGCTGTTCTTCTTCCCGGAAGGTAACGGCTTCATGCTGGAATACGCTAACTTCGAGCCTGCTAACGGCCTGAAGACTCCTGAGCATATTGCCCCTGTATGGTACTTCGGTGCGTTCTACGCCATTCTGCGTGCGGTTCCGGATAAGTTGCTGGGTGTAATCGCTATGGGTGCTGCTATTGCTGTACTGTTCGTACTGCCTTGGCTGGATCGTAGCCCGGTACGCAGCTGGCGCTACAAAGGTATCGTTAGCCGTATCTACATCGTGATCTTTGGCTTCAACTTCGCACTGCTGACCTGGTTGGGTACACAGCCTGCAACTGAGCTTCTGACTCTGATCGCTCAGATCGCATCTGTTATCTACTTTGGTTACTTCGTCTTCCTGCCACTGGCACCGAAGTTCGAGAAAACCAAGCCTGTCCCTGAGCGCGTAACTGGAGGCCACTAAGATGAAACTGGGCATGAAAAAGATATTTGCACTGGTTGCTGCCTTCGTCCCTGCGCTCGCACTGGCTGCTGGCAGCAGCGTTCCACTGGATGAGCACCTGACTGACCTGCATGACAAAGCGTCACTGCAGCGTGGTGCTCAGACTTTCGCTAACTACTGCATGGGCTGTCACTCTATGGAGCACGCCCGTTACAACCGTGTAGCGAAAGATCTGGATATTCCAGAAGAACTGATGATGGAAAACCTTGTATTCGCCGACAAAAAGTTCGGTGACAAGATGACCATCGCAATGGATCAGGTAGATTCTAAGCGTTGGTTCGGTGCTACGCCTCCGGATCTGACACTGGTTGCACGTGTACGCCGTCCTGACTGGCTGTACACCTACCTGCGCAGCTTCTACGAAGACGACAGCCGTCCATGGGGCGTTAACAACGTTGTCTTCAAAGATGTAGGTATGCCACACGTTCTGGCAGAGCTGCAGGGTAATCAGGTACTGGGTACTGCACTGGTTGAAGAGGGTTTCGACACTCTGACTGGTCAGCCTATCATGGTCGAAAAAGAGCATGTCCTGTACATCGAAGAAGAAGGCACGCTGTCTGCTGATGAGTATGACAAGCTGGTCTACGACCTCGTAAACTTCATGGTTTACATGGCTGAGCCAATCGCTGTTGAGCGTGAGCGTCTCGGTTGGTGGGTTCTGCTGTTCCTGGCCATCTTCTTTGTACCGGTATACTTCCTGAACAAAGAGTTCTGGCGCGATATTAAGTAATTTCGCTTAATTGAGCCTGAGTCAGAGCCCGACCGCCTTAAACAGCGGTCGGGCTGTATTCGTTTCAGGCCGTGTCCAATTAACTATTCGCAGTTATAAAAGAGAGGAAACTATGGGAGTTGTAGCCAAGCGCTCTTCCATGACGTTCTTATCCGATGCGGCTGATCACTACAGCCACCGTGTACGCATCGTACTCGCCGAGAAAGGCGTTACGGTTGATATTCACGATATCGACCCGGATAACAAGCCAGAAGATCTGGCCACACTGAACCCGTACAACAGCCTGCCAACCCTGGTAGACCGTGAGCTGGTTCTGTATGAGCCAAACGTAATGATGGAATACCTCGATGAGCGTTTTCCTCACCCGCCACTGCTGCCAGTATATCCGGTAGCGCGTGCGCAGAGCCGTCTGTGGATGCACCGCATCGAACGCGACTGGTGTGGTCTGATCGAAACTATCCTGACCGGCAAACCAAAGGATGCAGACAAGGCGCGTAAAGCACTGACTGACAGCCTGGTTGCGACGACTCCTATCTTCACTGAGATGCCGTTCTTCATGAGCGAAGAGTTCTCAATTGTAGATTGCTGTGTCGCTCCTATCCTGTGGCGTCTGCCGCAGCTTGGTATCGAGCTGCCTGAAAAGCAGTGCAAGCCATTGATTCAGTACATGGAGCGTTTGTTCGAGCGCGAAAGCTTCCAGGCATCACTGTCTGAAGCTGAACGCGAGATGCGCGACTGATATGAAAGATAAGATGACACCCAGCCGTCCGTATCTGATGCGGGCGCTGAATGAATGGATCCTCGACAACGACTGCACACCGTATGTGCTGGTTGATGCCGGGCTCCCCAATGTTCAGGTTCCTGACGATTACGTAAACAACGGACAGATCGTGCTGAACATCAGCCCATCTGCAGTACGCAGTCTGCTGATCAATCAGGATGGGCTGTCATTTAATGCACGCTTCGGTGGTGTTCCGATGGATATCTATGTGCCCCTGATTGCGATCCTGGCGATATACGCCAAGGAAAACGGTCAGGGCATGGTGTTCGGGTCTGAGGCCGGCGCGCCTGATCCGGATGATCCACCGCCACCTCCAGGTAAGCCGGAGAAAACGAGCAAGTCTGATTCATCGGGCTCTGGTCGTCCGTCACTCAAGGTTGTTAAATAGCAGCGTTAAGTGAGTGCACACAAACCGCCTACGGGCGGTTTTTTAATGCCTGCTTAAAACTAAACCGGGTTTTATACTGTCGTACTCCTACTGAATTAAAGAAAGAGGCATAACGTGGCAACACCGGAAGATCTTAAACGCCTTAAGCAGGTAGAGCAGTTTGCGCGCATGATGGATGCGCAGTTCAAGATTCCGTTTACACGCTTTTCGATTGGTCTCGATGGAATTATTGGTTTACTACCCGGGATAGGTGATGGTGCGTCTTTCCTGATGGCGCTTTATCCTGTCGTTCTTGCGCACAGATCAGGGGCTGGCTTCTGGCTGAAATTCCGCATGGTGATAAACATAGGTGTCGACACTGTGATTGGTGCGATACCACTGATCGGTGACTTATTCGATATTGGCTTTAAAGCCAACCTGCGCAACGCAAAATTACTACGTAAGTTTCTGGAAGAACGACAGTAGAATTCACTGAGTGACGTTATAGCTCTGCTATACCAGAGCGATAACAACCCCATAGAACAAGATCAGAAAACCACCGATTTCGGCCGCAATCAACGTCCACATATAGACAGGAATCGATTTATGAACAAAGGTCGGCTTCTCTCCGTCTGACAGATGCAATTGGTTGCGTGTGTCTTGTTTTATTCCGTGGATAAAGTAACTGATTACCGCAGTGGCAAAATACCCCACCAGAAGTACGACCGCTAACAGCTCTAACCAATCTGCCAGCTCACTGATCAGAACAAATTGATAGATCAGCACACAGGCAAACGCATACATCAAAGACGCTCCGTGACACACATCGATATAAATATGAGCACGCCCCTTGGGTGAAGCAACGATCTGCTGATACTTGATCACGCCTGTGATCAGACCAAAAAGAAAGAACACACCAGCAGACAGAATAGAAATGACAGCGGCAGACATAACAGAACCCTTTTACTAAAGGTCATCAGTGTAATCAGGCAACGCCCGTGTGTGTAGAAGTGATGTTACTGCGTTGCGGGAGCGAATCAGCCGAAGGCTATTCGCGATAGCAATAGAACAGGTTAGCATCACAGGCATCAAGCCAGACTTGAGCCTGACATTCAGGCTTACATTGAGACTGCTATGGCCCTCATGCATAATTGCCAGAATAAGCACTTAACCAGGGAAGACATTGTGCCTGAACTACTTTTCCTCAAAGAGCCTGCCAAAGCATCAGACGTACTGCATGGACTGAGCGCCGATGATACTCAACAGCTGTGTACGGCAAACCAGGTTATGCCGGGCACATCGTTGCCACGTTCTACCGTTTTCAGCCTCGAGTCCGACAGTCTGTCGGTCAGTGTACGTAATCAACTGAACCGGCTAGCACCTGCTGAACGTCAGTGTATTGCGGGTGTCGCGGAAGCGTGCGGTGATGAAACTGCCGTTCTGGCCGCGTTTCTCGATCGTTATTTCGGCGATGAGAACATGGCTAAGCTGAATGCAGCGATTGGTGCGGGTGCAACCGGGGCTTTTGAGCGCCTGAATAACTTTGAAAAAGCCGTCGTTACCTACCAGAAATCATTGAATAATCTGCGCAGCCTGGTGGAGTCTGGTAAATACGGACGTGGGCACGGTCAGCAAGTTATCGAGGCTAAGCGCTCTGTGCGTATCGCCTATGCTGAACTGGCTCAGCGCTATGCCATTGAATTACAGAGCTTCTCACCTGAAGCTCACCGTGCCAAAAATCGCGGAACAGCCTTCAGTAATGCAGAGCGTGGTATCACGCTGGCAAAGCGTAAACCGAGAGCGCCTAAGCCGGACATCCGATTAAACGTAGAAGGGCAGTTACAGGCCAGCCAGATTGCGAAGATGGGTAAGCTGATCAATGGGCTCGGTACAGCGACGATTGTTGCCGATGGCGTATTTCGGACGACGGAAGTTATGGGTATCGCTGAAGAGGGTGGTGACTGGATGCGTGCTGGTGCGCGAGAGGTGACTGGGTTCGGCGCAGGCACTGCAGCAGGGCTGTTTGCAGGTAAAGCGGCGTATTTTGGCTTGATATCCATAGCCGGTCCGGTTGGCTGGGGTGTTCTGGGGGCAATATTCATGGTCAGCTTAGGGGTTGGTTATCTGGCTAGTAAAGTTGGTAGTGACTTTGGTGAAGCGGTTTCTGATGCTGCGTGGGATATGTCAAAGTGACGATTTTTGAAGTTCTGGCTATTGTGTGGTGCGGTTTTTTGCTCGCTACCGCAGTAACTTGGTTGTCCTTTAGTAGAATCAACTTCAGAAACATGTCTCGACGAGTTGTTGGTGATAGGCCTGAAGAGGCCGTGGATATTTTAGGCTTAAGAGTTTTAGCCGTCGCTACCGTTATCGCTGTGCCTGAGTGGTGGGTCAAACGATTAGAAAATGGACCTTATGTTAATATGATTAAGTATCGATCTGTTGCAAATACTAGTGACCGTCGAATGGCTTTGCTTCTGATCGTGTCTTCTTATGGCTTTGCCTTTACAGCCTTTGTTGGCTATTTCTTTATTCCCAGCCGTTGATAAGTCGAGTCTAAATTTCCTCAAACCTCGGTAGCACCGGCATTTCTACCTCCTTCGCGTCTTTAGGAACTAACACCACGGATTCTCCGTCGGTCACCAGCTCATCGTTCTGGTTTATCACTGTGCAAGCGAGGGTAACGACCGGCTTGTGTTCGTGAAGTGCTATCACCTTCACGTTCACAGTTAACGTATCTCCCGGTCGCACAGGTGCTCTGAAGTTGAGCGTTTGCGACAGGTAAATGGTGCCGGGCCCCGGAAACTGAGTGCCCAGCATTCGGGAGATAAGAACGCCCGAGTACATGCCGTGCGCAATAACACCGCCGAAACGGGAGTGCTCTGCGTAATCGTGATCGAGGTGAACAGGGTTGTTATCGCCGCTGGAGGCAGCAAACAGGCGCACGTCGCCTTCCGTGACTGTATGGGTTAACTGGTCGCTGTCCCCGATACTCAGTGAAGAATAGGCATGATTGATCGTCGATGACATAACACTGCTCCGCGATAAGGTCAGGAGTCAGGTTAACGCGATCAGATGAAAAGGCGATGACGTAAGGCACGGGATCGTCGTCTTTGTTGGTGCTCTGATAAAGAGATGAATCGGTAGCTTGTAGGAAGGGGTCATACCCCCGACATTCATGCGCCGGTTGTTCGCGATTGTTGAGCTTGTGACAAGCCGCTTTCCTCTCGGGGCACGCCGTAGATCCATCCCTGGAGGCTCGGGTGCCGCGTCCTTGCGGCACACGGCCCCGAGTGGAAAGCGACTTGCCAGAGACCCGTGTAGAATGGCAATACATCTTGCGAATCTATTACCCAGCGGTGAACTCTATGAAATACAAAGTCGGTTATGACACCCAAACCTCAGACGGCATCAAAGCTCTGTGGGAGTTACCAGCCGATGCGGCAGTTCTCGACATTACCCCGATGGGCGATGTGTTTTTAGAATTGCCGGATGGCGAATTCGTGATGATCTCGGTCACCGATGGTGAAGTGATGACTGTCACCGAAGAGATCAAGGAATACGGCCTTCCGCCCGTTGATGTAGCCTTAGGCGACGACTGGTATCACCTGGATGCTCAAGCTGCACTGTCAGAGGCGGGCTTAACTTTGAATACAAATGAATGCTTCGGGTTTAAAACGCCGCTTTTTAAAGATGGTGATTACTCCGCTGAGAATATTGAGGTGGTGGATATTCTGGATTATCACAAGCAAGTGCATCAGAGTTTGGCCGCAAGTTAAGAGCTGGTATGTAGGAGGGGATCTTATCCCCGATGCCACGGTATGTATGCAGGAGCGAATCAGCCGGGGGCTATTCGCGATTTTCCTCTACACTAGCACTTCCTTCTCGGCCTTCCAAAACAAAAGCGGGAGCCGAAGCTCCCGTTTTAATAACCTAAGAATCAGCCCAATTCCTCAAGCTTCTTCTTCAGCACTTCCATCACCACTTGCGGGTTTACCCCTTTCGCAGCTTTACGCGTCAGGCCAATAAACGGCCCCATGGCTTTACCGCGTTTTTCTTCTGGGGTGGCCAGGTAGCCTTCCACCAGTTTCGGGTTGTCGGCCAGTACCTGAGCAACGATTTCTTCAATCGCACCAGTGTCCGAGACTTGTTTCAGGCCGAGTGAATCAACGAGGCTATCCACATCGTCGCCTTTCCCTTCAACCAGAGCATTAAAGACTTCTTTTGCACCACCGTTATTAAGGGTGTTGTCTTTAATCAGCTGCAGAATGCGGCCCAGTTGCTCCGCCGTGATGTTCAGTTCGTTGATGCCGACTTCGAGACGATTCAGTGCAGCAGACACATCACCCTGTACCCAGTTGGCAGCCAGTTTGTAGTCGCCAGCGATTTTCGCTGCGGTTTCAAAGAAGTCTGCGAGGTCACGGTTAGCGGCCAGTACGGCGGCGTCTGTGGCTGACAGGCCGTGGTCGTTTTCGAAACGTGCTTTCTTAGCATCTGGCAATTCTGGCAGCGTTTCTTTTACGGCGTCGACGTAATCCTGATCAATGATGACAGGCAGCAGGTCCGGGCAAGGGAAGTAGCGGTAGTCGTTCTCTACTTCTTTAGAGCGCATGGCGCGGGTTTCATTTTTGTCTGCATCGTACAGGCGGGTTTCCTGCAGGATGACGCCACCGTCTTCGAGGATGTCCATTTGACGTTCGATTTCGGCGTTGATTGCGCGTTCTACGTTACGGAAGCTGTTTACGTTTTTAATTTCGGTACGGGTACCGAATTCTTCCTGACCTTTCGGGCGCAGAGAGACGTTACAGTCACAACGCATTGAGCCTTGCGACAGGTCGCCGTCGCACACACCTAAGTAGGTTACGATGCTGTGCATCTTCTTAAAGTAGGCCGCAGCTTCTTTAGCCGTACGCAGTTCTGGCTCAGAAACGATTTCGATCAGTGGCGTACCGGCACGGTTCAGGTCGATGCCTGACATACCGCTGAAGCCTTCGTGCACAGATTTACCGGCGTCTTCTTCGAGGTGAGCGCGGGTTACGTTAATACGGCGGGTTTCGCCGTCGTCCAGTTCGATATCAATGTGCCCCATGCCAACGATCGGGTGGTGCAGCTGAGTCGTCTGGTAGCCCTTAGGTGAATCCGGGTAAAAATAGTTTTTACGATCGAAGACACTTTTCAGGCCGATTTCGGCATCAATCGCGAGGCCGAATTTCACAGCCATGCGCAGTGCTTCTTCGTTAAATACCGGCAGTACGCCCGGCAGACCCAGGTCGACAGCGCAGGCCTGGGTGTTTGCTTCGGCACCATATGCGGTCGAAGCGCCGGAAAAAATCTTAGACTTGGTGGCCAGCTGAGCATGAATCTCAAGGCCAATTACGACTTCCCATTCCATCATAAACCTCTCTTATTCAATGCCCTGTGGAGCTTTCAGGTGCCAATCAGTCGCTTGCTGGAATTTATGACCAGCGTTCAGGATGCGAGCTTCGTCGAAGTAGTTACCAATCAATTGCAGGCCCACTGGCAGGTTGTTTACCTGACCACATGGCACAGACATCCCCGGCAGACCGGCCAGGTTGGTTGCGATGGTGAAGATATCTTCGAGATACATGGCGACTGGGTCGTCGGTTTTCTCACCAAACTTAAATGCTGGCGTCGGTGAGGTCGGGCTCATGATGACGTCGACCTCTTTAAAGGCTTCGACAAAATCATTTTTAATCAGGCGGCGAACCTGTTGCGCTTTTTTGTAGTAGGCATCGTAGAAGCCTGCAGACAGTGCGTAGGCACCGACCATAATGCGGCGCTTAACCTCATTACCGAAGCCTTCACCACGTGAGCGGCAGTAGAGGTCTTCGATGTCTTTCGGATCTTCGCAGCGATAACCGAAACGAACACCATCCATACGAGACAGGTTGGCTGAACACTCGGCCGGTGCAACTACGTAGTAAGTCGGCACAGAGAGGTGGGTGTTCGGCAGTGAAATCTCTTTCACTTTGGCGCCCATTTTTTCGTATTCGGCGATGGCGTTGCGTACCTGCTGCTGCATTTCGGCGCTGATGTCGTCGCGGAAATATTCAGTTGGCAGGCCGATGGTCATGCCTTCAATGCTGTCGTTGAGCGTGCTGGTGTAATCCGGCACGTCGCGCTCAACGCAGGTGGAGTCTTTTTTATCGAAGCTGGCCATCACGTTCATCATCATGGCGGAGTCTTCGACGGTGCGGGTCATGGTGCCGGCCTGATCAAGGCTGGATGCGAAGGCGATCATGCCCCAGCGAGACACGCGTCCGTAGGTTGGCTTCAGACCGGTAATACCACAAAGGGCAGCAGGCTGACGGATTGAACCACCGGTATCGGTTGCTGTTGCACCCGGTACTAAACGAGCTGCAACGGCTGCGGCCGAACCACCGGATGAACCGCCGGGTACGCGGTCGGTGTCCCATGGGTTTTTCACCGGGCCGAAGTAAGAGGTTTCGTTGGATGACCCCATGGCGAATTCGTCCATGTTGGTTTTACCCAGTGAAACGGCGCCAGCGTTATTGAAGTTCTCGACCACGGTTGCGTCGTAGGGGGCTTCAAAGTTGCTCAGCATTTTTGAACCGCAGGTGGTCAATACGCCCTTGGTGCAGAAAATATCTTTGTGCGCCATCGGCACGCCTGTCCATGGTGTCGCGTTACCCGCGGCACGGCGTTCATCGGCGGCTTTCGCTTGCGCGAGTGCTTGTTCTTCGGTGACGGTGATAAAGCTGTTGAGGCCTTTATCGAGGTCTTTAACCCGCGCCAGCAGGTCGGTCGTGATTTCGGTGCTGGAGTATTCTCCGGCGGCGAGATCGCGTGAAATCTCAGCAATAGTTTTGTTGTGCATTCTCAATGTCCTGGAGGCAACTGCCCGCTTATTGGCTGGGCCTTATTCAACTACTCGAGGCACAAGGTAGTGACCTTGCTCGGTGGCTGGTGCAATTTTCTGGAAGTTCTCGCGCTGATTTTCTTCGGTCACTACGTCGGCGCGCAGGCGCTGAACCGCATCAAGCGGGTGAGCCATCGGGTCGATGCCGTCGGTATCGGCAGCAGAAAGCTGATCTACCAGGTCGAGAATATTGGTCAGATTGGTCTGATATTCGGCTATCTGACCGTCGTCGATCTGCAGGCGGGCAAGGCTGGCAATTTTGCGAACCTGATCCTGATCCAGAGCCATGGGTTTACTCCAATGAATACGAACGAATATATAAGTGGGCGAGACTACCACAAATGTCCCTTGCCCTAAATCCCCGCCATTGCTAGAGTTACGGCAATTTTTTGCCATATTTGTTTACGGGAACCCGGTGGATGTTTAAGAAGCTCCGTGGCCTGTTCTCCAGTGATCTGTCTATCGACCTGGGAACCGCCAACACCCTGATTTACATGAGAGATAAGGGAATTGTCCTGAATGAACCGTCAGTGGTTGCCATCCGGACTCAACCTAATGGTAAATCAGTACAGGCCGTCGGTGCCGATGCGAAGCGCATGCTGGGCCGTACGCCCGGGAATATTCAGGCGATTCGTCCACTGAAAGACGGCGTTATTGCCGACTTTGAAGTCACTGAAAAAATGCTCGAACTGTTTATCAAACAGGTACACGAGCGCAGTCTGATGCCGCCAAGCCCACGTGTTGTGGTGTGTGTGCCGTTCCAGGCTACCAAAGTCGAGCGCCGTGCGATTCGTGATTCCGTGATTAATGCCGGTGCGAGCAAGGCGTATCTGATTTACGAACCGATGGCCGCAGCGATTGGTGCTGGCCTGCCGGTTGATGAAGCACGCGGTTCGATGGTTGTTGATATCGGTGGTGGTACTACTGAGATTGCGATCATTTCTCTGAGTGGTGTGGTTTACGCCGAATCTGTGAAGGTCGGTGGTGACCGCTTCGATGAAGCGATTGTGGCTTACGTGCGTAAGCACTACGGCAGTCTGATCGGTGAAGCGACTGCTGAGCGCATCAAGCAGGAAATCGGAACGGCTTACCCAGGTGGTGAAGTCCGTGAAATCGATGTTCGCGGTCGCAACCTGGCAGAAGGTATTCCACGTAGCTTTACGTTGAATTCAAACGAAATTCTCGAAGCTCTGCAGGAGTCCCTGGCGCAGATCGTTCAGGCGGTTAAAGGTGCGCTTGAGCAATCACCACCTGAGCTGTCTTCAGACGTTGCTGAGCGTGGCATGGTTCTGACCGGCGGTGGTGCACTGTTGCGTGACCTCGATAAACTGCTGAGCGAAGAAACGGGCCTGCCAGTGATTGTTGCCGATGACCCGCTGACCTGTGTTGCACGCGGTGGTGGTAAGTTCCTGGAGAACGCGACCGAGCAGCAGTTGGCCATGGCGGCGCTTGAGTGATCCGGTTTCCGGGCCTGTTAAGAATGCATTCGCAGCGTTCTTTGCACATATATCTGTAGAAAGGGGCCGTCAGGCCCCTTTTTCTTTTCCGTATCCGGGCCAGACGGTATAGTTGGGCATGATATTTCAACGAGTGAGGCAGCGTCATTAAAGCTCAGTTTCAGGTGCCCCCATTCCAAGGACAGCGAGTCGGCCTGATCGCAGTGTTTTGCCTTGTGCTCATGTGGGTGGATAACCAATATTCCTGGCTCGATTCCGTGCGTTATGGTGTCGGCTACCTGATTGCGCCGGCCCGTCAGACGGCGGTTATTCCTCTTTCGGTAGCCGAATGGATGAGCGAGAACGCGACGCTGCGCCGCGAGCTTTTGAAAGAGAACAAAGTTCTCTCGGCGCGTAACCTTGTGCTTGAGCGCAAAGCACAGCGCATGGCCTCACTTGAGGCAGAGAATATGTCTCTGCGTGAACTCCTTTCGGCGTCAGACCAGATTGATGACAAAGTTCTGGTGACCTCGGTAACCGCCGTTGACCCTGATCCTTACACTCAGCAGATTCTGATTGATAAAGGCGGCAGCGATGGCGTATTTGTCGGTCAGCCGGTGCTGGATGCTTATGGTCTGCTGGGGCAGGTCATTGATGTGCTGCCGTTTTCTTCTCGTGTGTTAATGATTGCTGATTCAAACCATGCGGTACCTGTGCAGGTAAACCGCAATGGTGTGCGTGCGATTGCGACTGGTACTGGTGCTCTGAACGAGCTGGAGTTGATATACGTGCCTAACACCGCGGACATTAAGGTCGGCGATATGTTGGTCAGTTCGGGGCTTGGCGGGCGTTACCCTAAAGGGTATCCGGTCGCGACCGTCAGCAGCATTCGCAATACGCCGGGCGAATCTTTCGCGACTGTGACGGCAGAACCGACGGCGAAGCTGGATCGCAGCCGTCATCTGCTCTTAGTGTTTACCGACGAAGCTGGGCGAGTTCCCCCTGAGCAGTTGTGGAGGGATGAAGAATGAAATTGCACAGCATTGTGTACGTTATGATCATGCTGTTTGTGGCTTTCGTACTTGAGCACCTGCCTCTGCCTGCAATGGTCGACTGGTTCCAGCCGGCCTGGGTGATGCTGGTTGTGACTGCAGCCGTGCTGGCGGCGCCTTCTGTATTCGGTGTGTGGCTGGCGATCCCACTCGGTCTGATGCTGGATGTCGAGAAAGGTACGCTACTCGGGCTGCATGTGTTGCTGCTAGCGATGCATGTGTATCTGTTGCAACTGCTCTATCGCCGTATGTATTTGTTTAATGTTTTACAGCAGGCCGCCGTACTGTTTCTGATGGTGCTGGCTGAGCAGATTATTCATTACTGGTCACTGGCGGTGATGCGCGAAGACGTGACGCCGATCATGTTGCTTGCTCCGGCACTGACCACGGCCGTGCTCTGGCCCTGGGTTTACGTGATTGGTTACCGCTCGCTGCAACGCATGGAGTCTTCATGATTCTTGCGTCGTCATCGCCAAGGCGCCGGGAATTACTGACGCAGATCGGCGTACGCTTTCGTATTCAGGCGGCGGATATCGATGAAACTCCTCTTGCCGAAGAGCCTGCGGTGGCCTATGTCGAACGCATGGCATTAGAGAAAGCCAGAAAGGTTGCGGAAGAGCACCCGCAGGAAGTTGTTCTTGGATCAGACACCAGTGTGATCTTCTCCGGGGAAATTCTCGGAAAACCTGTCAATAATCGTGAAGCTGAAGAAACGTTGCAGCGGCTTTCCGGTCAGACTCATCAGGTGCTCAGTGCCGTCGCTGTGGTTAAGGGCGACAGAGAGAAAGTGATTAGTGTGGCGACTGAAGTCACCTTCCGGTCATTAAGTGATGAAGAAATAGCGCGTTATGTCGCGACCGGAGAACCTGCCGATAAGGCAGGAAGTTATGGAATTCAGGGGATGGGCGCCATTCTGGTGGCAGGTATTTCTGGTAGTTATAGCAACGTGGTCGGCCTGCCGCTGACCGAGACCGCCGCCCTGTTAAATGAATTTGATGTGCCTGTCTGGCATACAGAAGAATTATGAATGTGAACGCAGAGATTTTAATGAACGTCACACCGACAGAGACACGCGTCGGTGTAGTGGAAAACGGTGTACTGCAGGAAATCTTTATCGAGCGTGAAAATCATCGTGGCCTGGTAGGTAATATCTACAAGGGCAAGGTGGTGCGGGTACTGCCGGGTATGCAGGCCGCGTTTGTCGATATCGGTCTTGAAAGGGCGGCATTTATTCATGCTGCTGAAATCGGTGATGGCGACGCCAATACGCCGATTAACCAGCTGGTGCACGAAGGTCAGTCGCTGGTCGTTCAGGTGACAAAAGATCCGATCGGTACCAAAGGTGCCCGCCTGACCACTCAGCTCTCGATTCCTTCGCGCTATCTGGTGTTTATGCCGGGTTCGGTGCATGTCGGTATTTCGCAGAAAATCGAAGAAAATGGCGAGCGTGATCGACTCAAACAGCTGGTGAAAGACAGCATGGAAGTCGAGGGCCTCACCGGGGAAGCCGGATTTATTCTGCGTACCGCAGCCGAAGGTGTGGGCGAAGAAGAAATCGGTGCCGATACCAGTTACCTGCGTCGCTTGTGGCGAAAACTGCAGGAGCGTATCGCGGACAACAAGCCACCCAGCCTTGTATACGACGAGCTGCCTCTGTCGCTGCGGACGATTCGTGACCTGTCCCGCCCAGAAACCAGTAAGCTGTTGATTGATTCCCGTGAGACGTTCCAGAAAATCGAACAGTTCTGTCAGCAGTATGTGCCAGAGGTTGCTGAAAAAATCGAATACTATCCGGGGCCGCGTCCGATCTTTGACCTCTACAGTGTGGAAGATGAAATTCAGCGTGCCCTTGAACGCAAAGTGCCTCTGAAATCAGGCGGTTATCTGGTGATTGATCAGACCGAAGCCATGACCACCATCGATGTGAACACGGGTGGTTTTGTCGGTCGACGTAATCTCGAAGAAACAATTTTTAAAACCAACCTCGAAGCGGCAACCGCCATCGGTCGTCAGGTTCGTTTGCGGAACCTGGGCGGCATTATCATTCTCGACTTTATCGATATGACCGACACTGAACATCAGCGTCAGGTGCTGCGCATGCTTGAGAAGGTGCTGGAGAAAGATCACACCAAAACCAAGATCAGCGGTGTGTCTGAATTAGGGCTGGTGGAGATGACGCGTAAGCGTACCCGTGAGTCTCTTGAGCACATGTTGATGGAAACCTGCCAGGCCTGTGATGGTCGTGGTGTGGTTAAAACAGCAGAGACCATCTGCTATGAAATATTCCGTGAAATCCTGCGTGAAGAGCGTGCGTACGAAGCAGGGACTTATCTCGTTCTGGCGAGTCAGCAGGTAGTCGATCGCCTGTTAGATGAAGACAGTCACGGCATGGCTGATCTTGAAGCGTTTATTGGCAAGGCAATTAAGTTGCAGGTCGAAGCCCAATATACGCAGGATCAGTACGACATCGTCCTGCAGTAACAGGTGTACTGATGTTGCGCTCAGTCTGGACTCAGTTATGGATAACTCTGGTGGTAGCCACAGTGCTGCTCGCCTTTTATACCAGTCTGGGCCGACAGTTAATTCCGTTGATTGAAACTCAGAAGCCTGAACTTGAGGCGTTGTTGCAACAGCAACTCGGTTTGCCCGTCAGCGTTGGTACTCTTCAGGGTGATTGGAATCTTCTGTCACCGGTCGTGCGTCTGGAAGACATTCAGGTGGGCGCCGATGATGAACACCTGAGTGTTGGGCGCATTGAAGCCGAACTGGATATCAGCGCGACTGCATTTTATTTCTCTCCCGTTTTTAAGCGCATTCTTGTCGAAAAAGTGCGTGCACCGCTGACTGAAAACGAAGACGGCCAGTTATTTCTGGGTGAGCGGCCCTTAATTAATACCTCAAATATCACCGACCCCAAAACAGACAAAGCCGATAAAAAAGCGACACCGCGCTGGCTTGAATGGTTGGGCTATCAACAGGCTGTGATTCTCAGTGACTGGGAAATTACCAATGCCCGCAGCAGTGGTTCGGAAACGCTCCTGATCCGAAAGGTGCTGTGGCGTAACCGGGGTGAGCAGCATGCGCTTGAGGGTGATGTCGCCTGGGGGCGTGAAGAAATTGCCGATGTGTATGTGGGCGCCCAACTGAAGGGCCCGTTGTGGCCGTGGGACGATCAGGAAGGTCAGATATATCTGCGTGCCGATGAACAGCAGTGGACCCGCTGGATTCCGGAAGACCTGCCGCGGGAACTCTCGTTGCCGTCATTACGTGGCAGTATGGAAGGGTGGTTGTCGATTGCTAATGGCGACCTCGACTCTATCTATGTGCGCGGTGAAGTACCGGAGTTAATGTTGGATGCACCGGCTAAGCAGCTTGTGCTGACAGACGGGCAGCTGGAAATCTCAGGCGAGCGCAGTGATGAAGACTGGCACCTGAGCATTCGTCAGGAATTCACGCAGAATCTGCCGTTAAACGAACTGCGCCTTAGCTCAGTTCAACTCGATGACGAGCGTGGCTGGCACATAGGTATTCCTCGTGCCGACCTTCAGGACGTCAGTAATTTCATACTGGATTACAACTTGCTGCCCGAACGTTTCAGCCGGTATATCGAGAACCTTGAACCTGAAGGATTGGCAGAAAGCGTACGCATCAGTCTGGTGCCTGAAGTGGCTGAGACAGGTGAACGTGGTGTCGATATCCGGGCAGACCTGAGCGACATCTCGACCAAAGCGTTTATTGGTATTCCGGCCTTTACTGGTGCCGATGGGCATCTGCACTTGCAGCCGCAGGGTGGCGTCGCTCATATTGATGACCCTTCCCTCAGTATGCACCTTGATGGCGTCTACAATCCGACCTGGGATCTGACTGACGCCTCTGCGAGCTTCTATTGGGATATTCAGCCGGAGCTTTTCAATCTACGACTGGTCGACCTCGACGCCGGACTGCGTGATGCCCGTGTTCATGGCGACCTTGCGATTCGCCTGCCGCGACGCGATACGGATGTAGAAAGTCACCTTGCCTTGATACTTGGGATTGATAAGGCGGATATCCGCTTACAGGAAGACCTGGTTCCCGACATGCTCGACCCGTCCATTAATGAGTGGCTCGATGATTCCTTGCGAGGAGGAACGGCTTCTCAAGTCGGCTTTGTATTGAACGGCGTTATCGGGGGCGATATTCCAGACAACGGTCTGACTACGCAGCTTTATCTCGAAGCCGATAACGCCACCATCGATTATCTGGATGGCTGGCCTTCGGTGGCTGGTGTTAAAGGACGTGTATTTCTCGACAGCCCTGATCTGGATGCATGGATTGATGAAGGGCGCACTTTGGGTGGGCAACTGAGTCCGGGGGCGCGGGTTAAATTACGCGACACCCGTGCGGGTACCGAGCTATCCCTTAATGGTCATATCGAAGGTGACAGCAGTGAGGCGTTACTCTATCTGCAG
>NZ_DDKU01000081.1:0-20002 GCF_002339775.1 Thalassolituus sp. UBA2590 | reverse complement strand
AAGGCTTTGGTTACGACCCTATATTCTATGTTCCGAGCGAGCAATGCAGCGCAGCTGAACTGAGTCGTGAGCGTAAGAACAAACTATCTCATCGCGGTCAGGCCATTCAGCAACTGCTGGCCCGCTGGCGCCCTTAAAGCGATCAATGACTGCTAAAACATCACAAAGAAGAACACCTTGAACATGCTTGAACAACTCGAACAGAAAATTCTGAATACAGTTTCTGCACTGCAGGAAACACGGAAAGAAAATAAAGCCTTACAGGCAACCACTGAAGAATTAAATAATACGATCGCTGAGCTTCGTCAGACCGTTCTGGATGCTGAAGAGCGCCTGCAACATCGCGACACCGCCATTACCGCACTGCAACAGCAGTACGAGTCCGTTAAGAGAGAAAATACCCGCCTGTCTCATGAGAAAAATGAGTGGGAAGTAAAAGTATCTGCGCTGATGGAAGCCATTGACGAGACAGAGTTTGAACTCGAATCACCTTCTATAGAATCTTCTTCAGCAGCCGGAGCCGCCTGAAAGGATCATGACACTGCCTCCTCTGAGTCTGTACATCCACGTTCCATGGTGTGTACGCAAATGTCCTTACTGTGATTTCAACTCTCATGAGGCAGGCAACGATATTCCTGAAACAGAGTATATTCAGGCGCTTCTGGATGACCTTGAACAGGACCTTCACTGGGTACAGGGGCGCCCCATAGAAAGTATCTTTTTTGGTGGAGGCACCCCCAGTTTATTATCTGCCCAAGCCTACGAAACGCTATTCACCGGACTGACTGAAAAGCTCACCTTCAGCCCGGATATAGAAATCACCCTGGAAGCCAATCCCGGTACCTTCGAAGCGGATAAGTTTAAAGCTTATCGCCAACTGGGTATAAACCGCTTATCCATGGGTATTCAAAGTTTTCAGCCTGAACACTTAAAAAAGCTTGGGCGAATACACGACAGAGCGCAGGCACTCGCAGCCATTGAAACAGCCATCAACGCCGGATTCAGTAATTTTAATCTCGACCTGATGCACGGCCTGCCCAACCAGACGCCAGAGCAGGCGCTCGATGATTTAAATACCGCGCTGTCGTTTCAGCCACCTCACCTGTCCTGGTATCAGCTGACGATTGAACCCAACACCGAATTTTATAAGCGTCCACCGGTTCTGCCTGAAGACGATACCCTATGGGATATTCAGGAGCAGGGACAAGAAAGACTGGCACAAGCCAGGCTGAGTCAGTACGAAATTTCGGCGTATTCGCAGCCTGATAAGCAAGCCAGACACAATATTAATTATTGGCGCTTCGGTGATTATCTCGGCATAGGTGCAGGTGCACACGGAAAAATCACGACCTCTGGGCCACAAGGGTTGACCATACTTCGCACACGCAAAACGCGCCTTCCGAAAGACTACTTAAATACCGAAAAACGTTTTCTTGCAGGGCAAGATCGCATCGCGCCTGACGACACAGCGCTGGAGTGCATGATGAATGCGTTACGCCTGCATGAGGGCATCCCTGTCAGCGACTTTGAGGCCCGGACAGGCATGACGCTGAGCAGTATTCAAGCCCCACTGAGCAAAGCGCGCTCTCTTGGATTAATTGAATGCGATACTACTATCCGGGCTTCTGAGCGCGGCCAGCAATACCTGAATGAACTGCTTGCCCTCTTTCTGACCGATTAAATATCGTCAGGAAATCAGGCGACCGACACTATCCGCAGGTCTGGTTGCGGGGCATACAGCTCCTCAAGATAAGTACTCGCCGCCGCGACACCCATGTCGTAACCATCCACCAGCTTTTTCTCATTCATACACAGGCGCGACACAGCAAACTCCGGCGGTGGAGCAATAACGCGTACCCGGCAGCCTTCTGGAGGCGAGGCAATAAAATCGAGGCTCTCGTTATATTGTGCGGTGCGGAATTTCATGGCATTCATCAGGCCCGCTTCACCCGCAAACATTTTCTCAAGCAGCCAATGGCTCTGACTGTCTTTTTTACGAAAACCCAGAGGCTGTGAAAGCACCACCGTAATGTCGTCAGCCCCCATGTTCCAGGCCTGGCGAACAGGGATGGAATCAGCCACGCCACCATCAACATAGCGTTCTGAGTTGACGGTCACAGGCGAACGATAGAAGTAAGGGATTGCACAGGTTGCCACCATGGCGTCATGCACTGTGTTTCCTGTGACGGGCAGATAATGTGCCTGCCCTGTGTCGACATGCGTCGCAGTGGCATACAGTTCCATATCACCCACGAACTCAGCCAGAGGAAGCTGCTGGTGTGTGTAATGCCACAACCAGTGTACGTCGGTCATATGCCCGCCCCGGACGAAACGTACCGGGCTGAAGAACTCTTTCTGGCGTGCGTATTCCATAATCGCCGTGCGTGCCCGCCCGGGTTGTCGGGACAGGTATCCTGTAAGGTTGGTGGCTCCTGCCGATACACCGATGGCAAAATCAAACTCGTGGTAACCTCGCTCGAGAAAGTGATCAATCACGCCGCTGGCGAATATGCCGCGCATCGCACCACCTTCAACAATGATCGCTTTCTTCGACCCACCAACCGTATCGTTGCTTGCCACACTGTCTTTGACGCTATTGCTTACAGTATCGTCGCTTGCCATATCGATCTCCGCTTAGTTCCAACCCTTCGTGGCAATTGCTACTGCAGACCTCTATTGCTGATCGTGCACTGCCAACATAATTCAGAAGGGTGACACCCGCTTTGGTTCCATTGAAATGAATTTTTCCAATTCAACCAATAGGTAAAAGCTTGCTGGCTATGACAATCAGAGCAAATAAAAAAAGCCCGATGCAGTGCAACGGGCTTTTATCGAGGAGTAGCTATCAAGGCTGAATCAAGATCAGGAAGACAACTGAGTCATTGCGATAAACTCTTCCATATCACGTAATTTTTCGAAGCTCGGATCATGAGCAGCCTGCTCGCGCAAGGCCTCCGATGTTTCAATTGCCTCAGAAAGGTCGCGCAACGCTTCTTCAATGTAGCCACTTTCAGCGTGTGCACAAGCACGTTGGTACTTCGCATGACTGTTTTCAGGGTCGATCGTCAGCGCGCGATTTGCCAGAGCATTGGCCCACTGGTTCTGACCAAGCAGCAAGGCCGCATCCGCCTTGTAAGTAATCGCTTCAACGTCATCAGGTCGCAAAGCGAGAATCTGATCGTAAATAGCGATTTTATTCTGCGCACTCGACTCCTGAGAAGCTTTCAGCCAGAGAGAGTGGACTTCGTTAGTCAGCTCAATCTCTTCCTGAGTCGCCGCAATATGACGGGACTTGCTGTGAAGCTCACGCTCAAGTTTCTCAAGACGTTCTTCATAGGAACTGGTAATCCGGGAGATCTCGTCATTGGCGAGGGCACTCGCTCTGTCTTTAATCTCGCGTAAGGAATTCCAGCCAACCAGTACCAACAGAGTTGAGGCACCAGCGATAAGATAGAAAAAATAGGTAACGGTATCGGTCGCGTACATCAACGCTTTATCAGCTACACCAAGCTCGCGATCCGTCATTTTCTCGGTGACTTCGACACGGTGGTCGGCCAGCATCTGACGAAGCACTTTGACTTCATCCAGCAGGTAACGCTCGGTGAACGCAGAATAAAGAGGCGCATCAAGCGCCTCTATCGTTTTTTCAGCCTTGGCATAGTTTGCCTGTACTTCTTCGGCCGATTCAGCAGTTTCAGTTGTTGGGGCGGCGTTGACCCGCGCCGGTAGAATCACCAACGCTGAGGCGAACACCATCAGGGACAAAAATATATGCCAGACGGTTCTTATCATGCGGACTGTACCGCCTCCCAATCACTGTTGTTCTCGATCAGGTCAGTATGCAGTGCTTTTACTGCGGCAGCATAGTCCTGGTCGGCAACAATGAACATCATATCCACCTGACGCATCGCCTGGTGAACAGAAAGAATATTCACACCCGCGTCAGACAGAGCGGACGCCGCGGACTTCAGCAGGCCCGGCACCTTCATGTCACTACCGATTGCACTCACCATTGCCATCTTCTCAACCCGAATATCGGCATTAGTGTAGTTGGCCTGCAAACGATCCATCAACCAATTGATGCGACGCTTGTTGCCCTTAAGGTAGAAAGTCACGGTGTTAGCGTTAAAGTCTTTAGTCAGAACACGTACACCAGATTCAAATACCAGGTCGTTCATCTTCTGGCCGTAAGACGGGTCGCCTACCATGTCCTGATCAAACAGTTCCATCGCCCAGACGCTGCGGGTACCCGCAATGATCTCAACCTTTGGTGTTTTACTGCTGTAATCACTGCGGATTTCAGTACCGCGATGCTCAGGCTCGAATGTATTTTTGACCCGAAGCAGGATATTACGCTTGCGCAGGCCCGCCGCTGCACGTGGGTGGATTGCTTCCATACCCAGGTTAGCGAGCTGGTCGGCAACGTCATAATTGGTCAGACCAATCGGATGAACGTTCTCAGCACCAACCATCTCCGGATCGGCCGTACTCAGGTGATATTCTTTATGAATAATCGCTTCGCCGGCACCCGTTACTGTCGCTACCTTCGAAAAGGTCATTTCACTGTAGCCACGGTCGTAAGTTTTCATCAGGCCTTCGCGGCACTGGGTATAACCGGTCACGATAGGCATTTCCTGAGTAAAGTCGACATCAGCAAAGGCATCGCTGATGTGATCTTCCAGGGTCTGCTGACTGTCCGAACGCCAGTTAGTCAGGTCAATGAATCGTGCGTTGATATCATTCAGCTTCAGCAGCTGAACCGAGTTGTAAGCACTGTGAGCTTCGCCCAGCGCACTCAGCATCTCACGCACACGGTGCAGATGATCATCCAGCTGGAAGTGGCCGAAGGTACAGACATTTTCAAGATGCTCAAGGCACTGTTTAACATCTTCAATACGGCTACTGATAAATTGATCAGCGCGACGACGAACAATATCCTGTCCTTCGAACATCTCTTCATTCATGGCCAGCATAGCGGCCTGTACTTCGTACAGCTTCTGCTGCCATGGACGGTTTTCGTCCATCTCGGAGAAGAGAGCATAAACACCGGGCTCACCGGTCTTTTTATGTTCAAGAAGACCGTTGGTCATACCGGCGTAGGCCGATACTACAAAGGCACGCTGGTATAAGGTTTTTTCAGTACCACCGTGTGGTACCTGCGGGCGCTGCCAGATATTTTTCAGAACGTCGTCGTAACGGCTCATCGAAGTGCCGCCGATTTTTTCTACACTGTGCTTAATCATGTTATTCCTGCTGATTCTGTAAGTTAGTTGGATTGGCCCGTTTCCAGGCCATCACGCGAATCAGTCTTCGATGGTCTCGGCTTCCAGTGCGTAGACACCATTCTCATCGTGGACTTCCTTGCCGTTCAGTGGCGGATTAAACACGCATGCCATGTGCATATCTTTGGTCGCGCGCAGTAAGTGCTTATCGTGCTTATCCAGAATATAGAGAGTGCCCGGACGGATCTGGTAAATTTTGCCGTCTTCTACCGTCTCAATTTCACCTTCGCCCTGCATGCAGTACACAGATTCGAGGTGGTTCTGGTAATGAATAGGCGTTTCAGTACCCGCGAAGATAGTGGTGATATGGAATGAGAAACCCATGTTGTCGTCTTTCAGCAACATGCGCACGCTTTCCCAGTTGCCACCATCAATAGCGCGACTACTGTTTTTGCATTCTTCGAGTGTTCTTACGATCATTTTTGAGTTTTCCTGAATTTGTTAGCGTTAAGAGTTTAGAGGAGGCTTCTTAAGAAGCCTTACTCACCTGCTCAGACATTACCTGGGCAACACATTTCTCAAGAATATCGAGACCCGCACTCAACTTGCTTTCTTCAATGGTCAGCGGTGTGAGAATTTTCACAACCTGACCGTCAGAGCCACTGGTCTCAATGATCAGATTATGCTCAAACGCTAATTCAGTAATTGCATCGGCGATGTCACCGTTAGCAAACTCGAGACCCTGCATAATGCCACGACCTTTGTGCTTCATCTTAGAGGTGCCACCGTTTTCTGCCTGAATCTCTTTCAGACGACGACGGATAACACTTGCTTTGTGCTGAATTTCTTCAGCAAAGCGGTAGTCGCTCCAGTACTCTTCAAGTGCGCGACGTGCAGTAACGAACGCATGGTTGTTACCCCTGAAAGTACCGTTGTGCTCACCCGGGCCCCAGATATCGAGCTCTTCTTTGAGCAGAACAACCGCCATCGGCAGACCGTAGCCACCCAGCGATTTCGACAGAGTGATTACGTCAGGCTCGATACCGAATTCTTCAAAGCTGAAGAAGGTACCTGAACGACCACAACCCGCCTGAATATCATCAACGATGAGCAGCATATCGTGCTTCTTACAGATCGCCTGCAGACCTTGCATCCATTCTTTAGACGCAACATTCAGACCACCTTCACCCTGGATACACTCAACAATGACACCGGCTGGATGACCCAGACCTGATGAACCGTCTTCGAGCGCTTTATCCAGATATTCGAGCGTATTGAAATCGCCAAGGTAACCATCATACGGCATAAACTGAACACCAGTTGTTGGCAGACCACTGGCCTTCTTGTAGTAACCGTTACCGGTAACCGCTGCAGAACCCTGAGTCACACCGTGGAAACCATTGGTGAACGAGATAATGGTCTGACGGCCGGTATTTTTACGAGCTACTTTCAGAGCCGCCTCAACCGCGTTAGTACCGGTTGGACCAGTGAACTGAACTTTGTAGTCCATGTTGCGTGGCTCAAGGATCAGGTCACGGAAAGTCTCAAGGAAGGCAGCCTTCGCATCGGTATGCATATCCAGACCGTGAGTCATGCCATCCGCTTCGATGTAATCAATCAGAGCCTGTTTGAACGCCGGGTTGTTGTGACCGTAGTTGAGTGTGCCTGCGCCACCCAGAAAATCGATGTATTCGTTGCCATCGCTGTCGGTCACGGTAGCGTTCTGCGCCTTAACAAAGGTCACAGGGAATGAACGGCAGTAACCACGAACGTTTGACTCAAGATCTTTAAAAATACCCATATCAGATTTCCTCTGTATTTGGTTTAAATTCTGTTATTGCGCAGCGCTGATATCAGCACTACCGAAAGGACCAATGTGGACGAGCATTTCTGTTTCATGCTGTCCTGCAAAATGCTGTTCTTTATCGAACATAACGCGTTCGTTCAGCGGTGCATCTAATTTGCGGGCAAGCCTTCTGAATAAATTCCATGAAGCTTCGTTACCCGGCGTAATGCTGGTGTGGAGATGACGAACCGTACCTTCGTGACGGGAAAGCAGCTCAAGCAGCATTTTGCTGGCAAGACCCAGACCGCGAGCTTTGGGGCTGACAGCTACCTGCCAGACAAAGAGAGTGTCTGGTTGTTCAGGCAGAAGATAACCGGAGATAAAACCGATCGTTTCACCCTGCTCTTCAGCAAGCACCGCGGTATCGCGGAAGTGAGAACACTGCAGGTTGTTGCAGTACATTGAATTTGTATCCAGAGGCTTGCAGTTTTCCACAAGATTATTCACTACAGAGCCGTCTTCCGGGTTTGGCTTGCGCATTGTGATTAGGCGTTGAGACTGATCTTTTTCGTTGGGCGCTGCCTGCGCCAGAATCTGATTCATTTCCTCTTCGAGATCCGCGTACCGGCGTAAGCCATTACGTCCTCGTCAATTGCTAGGGTTAGTCAATTACTTTGAACTCTAAACATTATAGCCAATCGAAAAATATATACAACTCTAAATATATTTCATCCGATCTCAGACTTTTCGATTGAGAAGAACGCATTTTTTTGTACAATAAACGAACTAAATAGGCGTATTTTGTGTGATTTCCACCAATCCCTCGAGAAAAATATATAGAGATCGATATTTTGAGATCTAAACATAGGACGGGATGCGCCACCCGGATTAGCGGTCAGGAGGCCCCCTTATGAATATTTCGTACTCTATTGATCAGCAACAAGGTAAACTACAGGGCAAGAATCACGATCCTCTGCTGGAAGACGAAAAATCTATGAACCGCTATGACGAGGTGCTTGTTGCACTACGGCGTATCATTCGCGCTACCGATCTTCACTCGAAGCAACTGAGTAAAGTATCTGGTCTGACCTCTCCACAGCTCCTGATACTTCAGACTCTGCGCCATCATGGCGAACTGACTGTCGGAGATGTAGCCCGCCGTGTCAGTCTCTCTCAGGCAACAGTGACAACCATTATTGATCGCCTCAGTAAACGCGGATTTGTTGTCCGCGAACGCGGCAGCACAGACAAACGAAAAGTATTTGTGCACCTCACAGAACAAGCGATCCAGGCTTTGGTTGATGCCCCCCGCCCGTTGCAGGATAGTTTCGTGCAGCAGTTTCAGGATTTAAGAGACTGGGAGCAAAGCATGATTCTGACGTCTCTGGAACGAGTGGCCTATATGATGGATGCGCAGCACATTGACGCGTCCCCTGTCCTTGATCTTGGTCAGCTGGATCGTACTGACCCAGGTAACCACTGACAGTCTGCCTCCTGGTGAGGTGCATTGTCATCAATGTGCCTCCCGCTTATCCGGATCGCCTCCTGATCACGCTCAACAGTCTATACAGTAGAATGGTTGTAGCGCATCAGCGGGCGCTCATCCCGCTTTTCTACTGTTTCTCTGGAGATACACATGACTGACGTTGTCATAGTTGCAGCTACCCGTACCGCTATCGGAAGCTTCGGCGGATCACTCGCTGGATTATCGGCCGTTGACCTCGGCGCCGCGGTGATTTCATCCATCATCGAAAAAACAGGTGTCGACGCAGGACTGGTCGATGAAGTACTTATGGGCCAGGTGCTGACGGCCGCTGCCGGCCAGAACCCGGCACGCCAGTCCGCGATCAAAGCTGGGCTCCCTCCTTCTGTTCCGGCGATGACCATCAACAAGGTCTGCGGCTCGGGCCTGAAAGCTGTTCACCTTGCCGCGCAGGCGATCGCCTGTGGTGATGCTGAGGTCATCATCGCGGGGGGCCAGGAGTCTATGTCCAACGCACCGCACGCGATGCCGGGCTCCCGTAATGGTCAGCGCATGGGACCTATTACCATGGTCGACACTATGGTTGTGGATGGCCTCTGGGACGCATTTAACGACTATCACATGGGTACAACAGCCGAGAACATCGCCTGTGACTACAGCATCAGCCGTGAAGAGCAGGATGCGTTTGCTGCAGCTTCTCAGAACAAAGCCCTCGCTGCGATTGAAGCAGGCACATTCGATGCTGAAATCACCCCGATCGAAATCCCTCAGCGTAAAGGCGACCCTGTCGTATTCAAGGTTGATGAAAATCCGCGCCCGGGAACAACTGCAGAGAAGCTTGCAGGCATGCGTCCGGCCTTCAGTAAAGACGGCTCAGTCACCGCTGGTAATGCTTCATCGCTCAACGATGGCGCCGCCGCCGTTATGCTCATGAGTGCAGCCAAAGCTGCAGAGCTGGGTCTTCCAGTGCTGGCGACGATTAAGGGTTACGCCAATGCCGGTGTCGAGCCTCGCATTATGGGAACAGGGCCGATTCCAGCGACTAAAAAATGCCTGAGCAAAGCAGGCTGGTCGGTTGCTGACCTGGATCTGATTGAAGCCAATGAGGCCTTCGCAGTTCAAGCGCTGTCAGTCAACAAAGGGCTGGAGTGGGATGCTGATAAGATCAATGTGAACGGCGGTGCCATCGCCCTTGGCCATCCGATCGGGGCCTCAGGCTGTCGGATTCTGGTCACACTGCTGCATGAAATGGCTCGGCGTGATGCGAAGAAAGGTCTCGCCACCTTGTGCATTGGCGGAGGAATGGGCGTTTCTCTGGCGGTAGAGCGAAGTTAAGCAAAGAGCCAAACGGGGTGTCCATTGGGATACCCCGACCTCTATACCTCTGTGAACTCTGTTACTTTGCCTTCAATGATTAATACGTAGGGAACGAAGGTTCGATTAAACTCGCTGCGCTCTATGGTAATCATGCCCGCAAATGGATCACGCAGGTAAACGTACTCTTCGTCTTCAAAGTAGTAGAGGTAGAAGCGGTCAACACCTTCCGGGTTGTCCTTCAACAGGAGATAAGGACCATCTTGCTGCTGAAGCTTGCGCTGTGCCAGATCCAGTAACAGATCGTCAGATTTAAAAGCGCTGGCACGAAGTCCCAATGCAGCTGCTGCCTGTTTTATGTCGTAGAAGTTGAAGCCGCGCTGCTCACGGATTCTTACCGGATCACCGTGAATGAACAGCAAAGCAAATATATCGACTTCGCTGGTTTTCACACCCATGCTCTCCTCGAGCATGACAGACACCATATAAGCACAACCCGACGACTCAAGAGCAGCATGCGTCTGCTTATCTTCCAGCGCTGGGGTATCTTCGACTGCGAATGCACACGCAGAGCTGAAGAACCATACAAGCATTGTCAGTACTGCGAATTTCATCTGGGAATATGCTCATGTTGCAAAACGGGCCAAGAATGACGGGACACCCTCAAACTGAACAGGTGATATCCCATCAACTTCATGTCCTGATATGTCCTATTTAAAATTAGTCCATACGAGCCAAACCGCGATACCCGGTAACCTGTCTTTTTCTATTTGACTGCAGAAGCTCCCTGAGTAGCAGCAGAGTTAACAATCTGCACGTTTGCACTGGCTGACTCTGCCAGCTCGGCATAAGCTGATCACTCTGAATGGTGAGATCCCCATAGCACCTCACTGCTTCTCTCATTTTCGCGCGCACCATGCCGCGACACTGCAAAGGAACGCCATATGACAACCGCGCGACCTGTCACCGGGCAAATGTTGACGCAGCCTATGCTGATCAGTGATTTACTGGAATACGCAGCCGCTCATCACGGCTCTCGAGAGATCATCAGCCGCAGGCTTGAAGGGGATATTCACAGATACACATACAAGGACGCGCTACGGCGGAGTAAGCAGCTGGCACATGCGCTGATTTCACTGGGAGTACAACCCGGTGATCGTGTAGCAACGCTGGCCTGGAACGGCTATCGCCACTTCGAGTGCTACTACGGGATATCGGGCATCGGTGCCATCTGCCATACGGTGAACCCGCGCCTGTATGCGGAACAGGTCGAGTACATTATCCAGCACGCTGAAGACTGCTATGTCTTTCTCGATGCCTGTTTTGCCCCGCTTCTGGAGCCCATCGCCGACAAACTCTCCAGCGTTAAAGGGTTCATTCTGATGATCGACGAAGATCAGATGCCCGACACATCACTGCCGTATGTTCACAATTATGAACACCTGCTGGCTCAGCAACCAGATATGTACGAATGGCCCCGTTTTGAAGCGGATACCGCTGCCTGCCTGTGCTACACCTCTGGCACCACAGGCAACCCCAAAGGCGTTCTGTACTCACACGCATCCACCGTTCTGCACGCCTACGCCAGCCGCAACCCGGATGCCCTGAATGTCTCTTCCGATAGTGTTGTGATGCCTGTTGTCCCCATGTATCACGTATGCGCCTGGGGAATGCCGTACATTGCTCCTATGTCAGGTGCCTCCCTCGTACTTCCAGGGGAGGGAATGGATGGCCCGGACCTGTATGAGCTGATTGATGTTGCTCAGGTCGACATGATGCTCGGAGTACCGACAGTCTGGCTGCGCCTCATCGATTATCTGAAAGCCAACGACCTCACCATTCCGTCAGTGAAAACCGTGGGCGTTGGCGGCTCCGCCTCGCCTCGTTCTCTGGTCGAAACACTCGATAAAGACTTCGGCATTTATCTGCTTCCAATCTGGGGGATGACTGAGACATCGCCACTGGCAACGCTTGGAGCACCGACCAAAGCCATGGCCAGTATGTCTGATGATGAACGCTACCGGATTCAGACAACCGCCGGTAAGCCCATGTTTGGCATTGACCTGGAAATCTTTGATGACGACGGAGAGCCGCTGCCACACGATGGCACCAGTCGCGGCTTCCTTCGGGTCAGAGGCCCCTGGGTGCTAAGCAGTTACTACAAGACAGAAAAGCCCGACGCGTTTTTCACCGATAAAGATGGCGGTGTCTGGTTCGACACCGGTGATATTGCGGTGATCGACGAGCAAAGCTACCTGCAGATCGTCGACCGCGCGAAGGACGTTGTTAAATCAGGCGGTGAATGGATCTCCTCCATCGATCTGGAGAATGCTGCGGTCGGCCACCCAGAAGTCGCAGAAGCCTGCGTTATTGGTGTGAAGCACCCCAAGTGGGATGAACGGCCTCTGCTGTTTATCGTCGCACTTGAAGGCAAGACCGTCACAAAAGAAGACGTCTATGCCTATCTCGATGGAAAAATCGCTAAGTGGTGGATGCCCGACGATATTCTCGTGGTGGACGAACTCCCTCATACCGCCACAGGGAAACTGCAGAAACGTAGCCTCCGGGATGAGTACATCAACTATTTGGTTGATAAAAACTGAACCGGCCCTGAGATAAAGCCAGACTGAACACCTGAAGTTGAACGCCTGTCTCAGCCTTCAACTTCGGGTAATTTTATAGCCATCCAACTACCCGCCATCCCCATAAATGACAGTATCAGGATAACGCCACTGACACCGATCAGCGGCTCCAGCAGACTGATAAACCCTGTCATAAGCAACATAACGCCAATTAGTGTGTTGCCCACAGATACATAATCCGTGCGCTTATTGCCTTCACCGAGGTTGACCACATACGTCTTTCTTCCCAGACGAACCCCTTGATGGGCGATACTCAATACAAAATACAACAGAGGTAGTACCCAGATTTCTGAAAGCCACTCGGTTCGGAATGCTCCGATAAGAAATATCACTCCGCCGACAGCCGCAGACATCATCCCCGCACGAACCATGACAAGGCGACTGGAGACATCTGCGAAGCGCCCCCAGAAACGTCCTGACACCAGACTTCCCGCCCCGCTGGCGGCCATAAACAAAGCCAGCATACTGATCGCTGCATTCAGTTCCTGATGAGCAAGAACTACAATAAAAGGCGCAGTAAGCGCTGAACAAAGAAGTAACGAGCGGGACAGTAAAAAACGCCGGAAAGGTGCGTCAGTTTTAAGCAGCGACAGTCTGGAAAAGGCTTCCTTCAGCCCGTTATTCCCACCGTCTGTCTCTCCCGGAAATTCATTAATGCCAGCATAAACGCCACCCGCAATCACCCACATCAGGGCTGCCAGAGCAAAACCACTGGCGTAGAGAGTAGTGGAACCTTCTCCCAGCATGCCGCTGATCAGTAATAGCGCAACCGTCAGCGTAATCAGCCCCGCAGCTGTTTCGGCCCAACCATTCAGGGTGCCACGCCGGGGCTTAGGAATCGTCTTACCCAGAACATCCTTGGATGCCACAGAACTCAGGCCTCGTGACAGACTGAAAATTACGACTAACGCCAGCATCGCCCAACCCGCCACCGCCCCTTCAAGCGAGAAAGCGACGGCTGCAATCCCCAGCACCGCCAACGCCTGAAGTGCACTTCCCAATACCCACATCCACTTACGAATAGCCATGGTGCGCACGACACTGGCGATGGCCAGCTGTGGCAACATTGAGCCCGACTCACGAATCGGAACGAGCCAGCCGAGCATCCAGGCCGGAGCGCCGACTGACTGCATTAACCAGGGTAAGGTAATCTTAGGGTTGACCAGTGCATCACCCAGTTTGGAGAAAAACATACTGAGCAGGGTTTTAAGGAAATTGCCGGGGACTTCCCGGCACGCGCTTTCAGGGATCGACTTACAGGCACGGGCGTCTTCGTCATTAACCAGTTTTTCATAGATATCATCGGTCAGACCTGACCGGTGAGAAGCATCTGTCATGAGCAGTTCATCCTGTAGAACCCGTCACATAGGGAGGCTCATGATAGCAGGGGCAACTGAAGCGAGCCATTGAGCCAGGCCCACGTGGGCCCGGCCGGCAGACTAACTGTGCTTGCTAATAAAGGCCTTAACGGCAGGTGCAATGCTCTCACGGAATTTCCGGCCGTTAAAAATACCGTAATGGCCTACACCCGGCTCCTCACGATGAATTTTCATTTTGTCGGGAATACCCGCGCAAAGATCTAACGCGCAAGCGGTCTGTCCTTTTCCGGTAATATCATCGAGCTCGCCCTCAATCGTCATCAAAGCCATATCCTTAATGGCCTTCAGATCAACAATCTTACCCCGGTACTCCATCGTGCCCTCTGGCAACTGATACTCCAGGAATACCTTTCGGATAGTATCGAGATAATACCGGGCCGGCATATCCATCACCGCGAGGTACTCGTTGTAAAATTCTCTGTGCGCTTCTGCGCTGTCTCCATCGCCCTTCACCAGGTCAGTGAAGAACTTAAAGTGCTTACTGACGTGGTTATCCATATTCATCGACATAAATCCAGACAACTGGATAAAACCGGGATATACCGACTGGCCCCGACCCGCAAAGCCATCCGGCACGTGGCAGATCACATTATCTTCGAACCACTCAAGATCTTTACCCGAGGCATAGTCGTTCACTTCTGTCGGGCTGATACGCACATCAATCGGCCCGCCCATTAAGGTCATGGACTTGGGTACCGCTTTGCTGCCCTGCTCTGACATAACACTCGCCGCGACAAGTGCCGGAACACAGGGCTGACACACTGCCAGAACGTGAGTATCCGGGCCAAGGAACTCCAGAAATTCGATCAGATAATCGACATAATCATCAAAACTGAATTCACCTTTAGAACGCGGAACATCACGAGCATTCAACCAGTCGGTGATGTAGACCTCATGATCTGGTAAAAACTCAGCAACTGTCCCCCGCAACAAGGTGGAAAAGTGTCCGGACAGTGGCGCTACGATCAGCAGCTTAGGCTGTTCAAGGCCACGCTTCCGACGGCGGAAATGAACCAGATCGCAATAAGGCTTTTCAACGACACTGCAATACTCGATGCCCACTTCACGGCCATCAATACGTGTCGTATCGAGTCTCCATTCCGGTTTTTCATAGAAATCCGTTAAACGCTCAACCAGTTCAAGCGAGGCACGAACAGTGCGCAGATACCAACCATAATTCATCGGGTTCCAGGGTTGGTAAAACATCTGCCGGGACAGGCGTGCCGCCACATGCATCGGGCGTAGCGCATTCATTACGTGGGCATTGATTGTGTAGAGCATTCCATTCCACCTCGTCATCGCACCAGAATTTATCCGGGTCATGCCCCGGATCAGGGAAGACTTCCAGCATAGCTGAAGGTTCAGATGTGTCTGTTCATTCATTGAAATTTAATCTGAACCAACCGGACGATCAGGACGTTTATTTTCCTCTGGGGTCAAATTGTCTATACTGTGAGTTAAGTTTGCCTCTTTATGGCCCGATAAGTTCGGGATTTGGCGCACCGCGCCCTGTGGGTAACACTGGTAATGACGTTATTTTGCAATGTGCGGAAAACCCGCCTGCCAATAATAATAACGAGGAGAGGTGGCCATCATGAGTACACAAACAAAAAACAGCGAAAGCGCTGTCAGCAAAGATCACAGATTCACGAGCTTTAGTGAGTTTTATCCTTATTATCTCTCTGAGCATCGGAACTCCACCTGCCGCAGCCTGCACTACATTGGCAGCTCGATTGGCTTGGGTGTTCTGTTGTTTTCACTGACCAGTGGGAATTTCCAGTACATTCCGATGGCTCTGGTAGCTGGTTATGCCTTTGCCTGGATCGGACATTTCTTCTTCGAACACAATAAACCTGCCACTTTCCGCTATCCTTTATGGAGCTTCATGGGTGACTGGGTAATGCTGAAAGATTTTTTGCTGGGACGTATCGACAAAAAACTACCTCGCTCCTGACAGAAACGATCGATTGCAGCCCAATGTGGAGGCGATGATGAGACGCGCGTTATCCATCGCAATGACCGCACTTACCGGTGCACTAAGTGTGTATCAGGCCAGTGCAGACACCATCAGCCTGAGAGCCGATATCTGGCCCCCCTACAACGCGACACCCGGCAGTGATAAACCCGGCTACATCGTCGAACTCGCGAACGAAATCTGGAATAGCGAAGGTCATCAGGTCGATTACTCAACGATTCCCTGGGAACGGGCCATCAGTGAAGCTCGTTCAGGAAACATCGACTGCATACTTGGTGCGTTACCAGAAGAAGTTCCCGACTTTGTATTTCATTCTCTTTCACTGGGGCTTGATCAGAGTACGTTTTACACCCGCTCTGGAAACCCGTGGACATATCACTCTCCCAGTCAGCTGAGCAACATCCGTTTGGGCGTCATTGGCGGCTACTCCTATGACCAGGGTGCTGTCGATGAACATATAGCAATGGCCATCCGCGACGGCTCTCCCGGTAGCCGGGTGCAGTTAATGAAGGGCGATAACGCACTGGAGAAAAACCTGCAGAAACTTCTGTCTGGCCGTATTGATGCCATTGTGGGTTCGGCCACTGTGGTCAACTACACAGTCGCTACGCTCGGTATGGAGGGCGCAGTACAACCCGCAGGCAACATCGGCGTTGCCGATGAGTTATATATTGCCTGCTCACCTGCGACGCCTGACAAGTCTGAGACATACACTCGCCAGCTGGATACCGGCATCCGACGCTTGCGAGAGTCTGGTCGACTTGCAGAAATACTTGAGCGTTACGGACTTCAGGACTGGAGCTCTGAAACACCCCGAAACCTTGATATGTGAACTATGAAGTATTGAACCTGTCATAGTCACTCGCTATTCTGCAACCGAATACAGTCGTATCAAGGAATATCCAAATATGCTTCGTAAGCACGCACTGGTAGCGGCCATCGTTATCGCTCCAACCGCAGCAATGGCTGCAGAACCTTCGTGGGATGGCGCCGCCGAACTCGGTACCATTTTCACTTCAGGTAACACAGACACCCAGAGCATCAACGCTAACTTCATGGCAAAGCGCACCGGTGAAGTCTGGGATACCACATTGAAGTTGGAAGCCCTGACCAGTGAAGAAGACGGTGTTAAGTCAAAAGAAAAGTACAGCGCTCTCACTCAGTTTGACCGTAACTTTACTGAACACTCCTATATGGCCATCGTTGCGCAGCAGGAGCGTGCGCGCTTCAGCGGTTATACGTACCAGAGCACAGTATCGGTGAACTATGGTTATCGCGTTCTGAAAAACGACACAATGGAGCTGAACCTTGAGGCCGGTCCGGGTTATCGTCGCGACAAACTGAAAGAAAGTGATGAGATTCAGGAAGAAGCCATTGGGCGTCTGGCTCTGAGCTACGACTGGCAAATCCGCGAAGGCGTAAGCTTTATTGAAAACTTCACTGCAGAAATCGGCAGCGACAATTCTATCTACAAGTCAGAAACGGGTCTTCAGAGCCAGCTCAGCGGTAGCCTTGCATCGAAGCTGACTTATAAGGTGAAGCATGTGGAAGAAGTGCCGGAAGGTACTGAAAACACCGATACTGAATTCGGCGTTACCCTGGTTTACAGCTTCTGAGGTTTGCAGCTTCTAAGCACTGAAGCCTGAACAGTAAACCATTCACCATTGAAAAGGGGCGTTAACCGCCCCTTCTTATATTATTCGCTCTTGAGTTACTCACCCTCTTCCTGATCTTTCTCGCCGCGCTTGTCCTTAAGGCGATCCATGTCGTGGTGACGCCACTTATCCCGCTCTTCACGCTGCATCTTGCGCCATTTTTTCTTCTGCTCGTCTGTGAGAACCGACTTCACTGCTTTTTCAAAATCACGGCGGTCTTTCTCGCGCATTTTCATACTGACTGGCCATTCTTCTTCAGAGCAGGAAGATAACTTTTCTTCGAGCTCTGATTTCTGCTCACTCGTCAGGTCAAGTTTCCGGGAAAGGCGTTCAAGGTGCTCTTCACGACCTTCTTTTTCACGCTTGCGAACCTGCTCTTCCGCGATGGCTTGTTGCTCGTCAGTCAGAACCGAACGGATTTCTTCACGCATCTGTACGTAGAGATCCTGACGCTGCTCACGGCGCTCTTTGCCTGCGGCCTCACTGGGCTTCATCTCACGAAAGCGATCCCGATACTTATCTTCAATCGCATCAATCTGCTCCTGCTGCTCATCGGACAGATTCAGTGAGCTTTCCCAATCGACCTTCTTCTGACGATCGTCAAACCCCCAGGCTTGAGCAGTCGTCATAAGTACACCGCAGGCAACAAGGCTCAGGGAGCGTTGAAAGCGGGCAATGGGAGTGGGCATTTTCATAAATCGATCCTGTGATGCGGTGCTTATTATCAGGTTATACTAGGCGTCACAGCCTAATATTTGTGTCCGACATTGCAAAGATTTGTCGCTGCCCCGGAGGATGTAAAAATGACTGAAGAAGATGAGCTCTTTCTGCAAGAGATGCAGGGGGTCAAGAAGCTGCAAACGCAGGAGCGCGTCCCCCTTCGTCGTGATCAGAAAGACAACAATGTTGCTGCGCGCCGCTCAGCGGCTGTATCTCAGGAGACAGCGAGCGACAAAAACCACCTGCGTGCCAGCGAGGTTCCAAGAGTGGGCCCGCACGATGTGCTCGGCTTTAAACGTCCGGGTATTCAGGACGGCGTATTCCGAAAGCTACGTTTGGGAAAATACGAAATTGAAGCCCGCCTCGACCTCCACCGTCGAACGATCGAAGAGGCCAGGCGAGAAGTCTATCGCTTCGTTAACGACTGCATAGGCGCCGATCTCAGAAGTGTCCTGATCATGCCCGGTAAGGGCGATCGCAATGAAGGTGACCCCGCAGTATTGAAGAGTTATCTGGTTTTCTGGCTTGAAGAGCTGGAAGACGTTCAGGCCTTCCATACCGCTCAGCCGCAAAATGGTGGCGCAGGTGCTTTCTATGTATTGCTGAAAAAGAGTGAGCGTAAGAAGCAGCAGGCACGAGAGCAATTCAGCAAAGGCAGAGTCTACTAAAGGGCTACCGCCCCTGCGCTATGTCTGCATCCATCTGATCGATCTGTGCTGCCATGAGGGCCTGGACCTCATCGGCAAGGCGCTTAGCATCGTCGCGGGTCAGGCCTTCGGTGCTGATCGCCGGTAGCTGCACCAGACGGCACTCACCTGCGCGCCAGCGCTTCAGGTCGATATTTTTATGAGTGCTACTTGCACAGACGGGAACAATCGGCAAACCGGCCTCAATTGCCAGAATAAAGGCTCCACTTTTAAAAGGTAAAAGGCCTCTGCCATTGCTACGGGTGCCTTCTGGGAACATATACACACTGCAGCCCTTTTCGCGAACAATCGTTGCGGCTTCTTCCATCGCTCCGCGCGCTTTGGAACGATCGCCGCGATTAATAAAGATATTGCCCGCCAACCAGAACAATACACCGAACAAAGGAATGTACATCAGGCTGTGCTTACCAAGGATCGCCATGTCATCCGGCAGGCTTTCGCCGTACATGTACATATCAAGGGTGCTCTGGTGATTCGCAACGTAAATCCCTTGAATGCTGTCCTCAGGTCGGTTGCGAACATCCACACGAACATTCATTACGAATCGTGCCCAGGAAAATATTATGGCAATAATACGACTGTTATTCCGGTTGAATGGTCGAATAATACAAATCAGAAGCCCAAGCAGGCACACAATAGGGAAATAAAGGGCTAAAAAGACGATTCGAAAAGCAGCTAACATAAAAAATCCGGCTTGAGGCAGCAGCGAAGCAGTCTAAACTCCTCTGCCAGCCCCACAAGGTGAACTTGTATCACGACACTGGCGTATTAACGCAAAAAGCGCTGATAAGCCGTATTGTCTGTCTCATCCCAGTAACGATAGCCGAGTTCTTCAAGATATCCCTGAAGCTGTTCACGTTTATCATCAGAAATCTGCAGGCCGACCAAGACACGGCCGTAAGCAGCACCATGATTGCGATAGTGAAACAGTGAAATGTTAAAACGCTTACCGAGTTTTTTAAGGAAGTTCAGCAAGGCCCCCGGGCGCTCCGGGAACTCAAAGCGATAGACCCGCTCATCGGTAACAGACGCAGGTGCGTGACCACCGACCATATGACGGATATGGTATTTCGCCACTTCATCATCGGTAATATCCATCAGCGTATAGCCCTCAGCCTC
>NZ_DDKU01000083.1:14543-34213 GCF_002339775.1 Thalassolituus sp. UBA2590 | reverse complement strand
CTGTGCAGCTTATCGACGTTCGCCATCGACATCATATCGTCATCGGTAAAGGCGACGCAGCTGATCGGACAGGTAACCCCGGCAAATCGCTGGCGTAACCAGTCACCTTCGACGCCAATACAGTAGTCGCCATTCAGACACCAGCGTCGCCATTGCATAATGACGCCCTTCGGCAGGTCACATATCACCTTGAGTCGGTTGCCAGGGAAATAGCCTAATAGCGGCACCGTCGCGGGCACCAGCCCATACCAGAGAAACCAGGCAACACGCTTAGTAGGCGCTGCATTCATCCACCATGTGCCTGTACCCGCGCCGACAGAGATCGCACGATCAATGCCTTTTGTTGACGGCATCATACCAAGAATATGCGTGCCAACGCTGTGACCGATCCAGGTCAATGGCAGCTCCGGAAATCTCGCCTTAACAAACTCCAGTAAAGCGACACTGTCATTGTTTGCCCAGCTCAATTTGTCACTGCGGCTGTGCTTCACATGAGACTGGATTGAGAGCCCGATTCCATCGTAATCGTAGGTCACGACCTCAAACCCCTGAAGAGTCAGCCAATGAGCAAAGTCATCGTACAGGTACTGCGCCACCCCTGTTGCAGGAGCAATAACACATACGCCTTTCACATCACTCGCAGCCGCCCTGAAAACACGGGCGGTAATGCTGTGACCAGCGGGAGTCGGTACTTTCACGATTTCTGGATCGCTGCCAGCCTGCTTTTCCGCGCTCTTTTCTTTCACCTGATCAATCACTGTTGCCTCCATCAGAACCTGGCCATAATAAAATTTAAGAAACGAAGAATGGTCAGCATCTCTTCTTCACTGAACTCATCCGAAAAAATATCGTTCATCGTCGCGATCATCGGCTGGAGCCGCTTTAACTTGTCCTGGCCATCAGGGGTGACTCTGAGCACCACGGCACGCGCATCCTCTGTCGACGAGGCTCGCGCCAGAAGACCGTTTTTTTCCATACGGGAAACCAGACCCGTAATCGCAGATTTATTCAGTTCCAGTGTTTGCGCGACGTCTTTCTGCTGACAGTCTTGCTTGCTGGCAATCACCATCAACGCCGCCATCTGAGTCATAGACGCCTCAAGTTCTTTCTCGCACGCCTGATCCATAAAGCGGAACAACTTCTTCTGCGCCATATTCATCAGGAAAAAGAGTCGTTTATCCATGATCATTTATCTCAAACCAGCAAACTAGTTCACATATAAACATCATTTAGTTTACATGTAAACAATCGCACAAAGGCAAAGTACAGCCATAAAAAAAGGGCCCGCAGGCCCTTTGACTAAATGATGAGAGCAGAATATCTGCTACTGATACTCAACGAGACACCGTCGTCGTAAAGTTAACGACCGGACAACTGGCTTCCTCTTTCAGCAGGGGCGAGCGTGAGCAATTCATGACCCTGTTTGTGATGGTACCCACAAACCCTGAACAAACGTTATCCTGATTGTGCAAAGACCAGTGATCAAAAGATACCCCAGCAGCAGATACCCCAGTACCGGCAGGCTCAGGCCTTGCCCTGAATCTCAAGAGCCCGCTGGTAAAGCGCTTTTTTGTTCTCGCCCGTCAGCTCTGCGATAACGGCAGCAGCTTTTTTAGGTGGTAACTCTGCAAGAAGCAGGCGGAAAAGTTTGTCAGTGTCGAACGCCGTTGCTGTCGCAGGCTCTGGGTTCCCTCCCACCATGACAACAAACTCTCCCTTGGTCTGATCGTCATCGGCCAGCAGCTGCTCACGAACAGTATGGAGAGTGCCGTGATAAAAACTCTCGTACGTTTTGGTGAGTTCACGTGCGACACAAGCCGCACGGTCTTCGCCGAACGCTTCAGCCATCAGGGTCAGTGTTTCGAGAATGCGGTGCTTGGATTCGTAAAACACCAGAGTGGCCGTCTCATTCACCAGAGGTTCCAGACGTTCACGACGACCGCCTGCCTTGTGCGGCAGAAAGCCCTCAAAAAGAAAACGATCGGTCGGTAGTCCCGCGGCACTCAAGGCCGTGATCAGAGCACTGGGGCCAGGGACAGGCGTCACGCTGAAGCCCTGTTCGCGCAGTGCCTGAACAAGAGGGTAACCCGGATCTGAGATAAGTGGTGTTCCCGCATCCGATACCAATGCCATCGAACGACCGTCGGTAAGGTGCTGGGCTATCTGAGAAATACGGTCCCGCTCATTGTGATCATGGACCGACATCATCACTTTGCGCAGCCCCAGGTGTTGCAGTAATTTCTGTGTATGTCTGGTATCCTCGCAGGCTACTACATCGACATCAGTCAGCACGCTGACAGCGCGCTCGCTGAGGTCTGCCAGATTACCAATCGGGGTGGCGACGACGTACAGAACGCCACTCTGAGCTTTGGTCGGATGAGAAATCATGCGGGACACCGTATCTGAAAAACGCTTGCTGAAAACCTGGTCGCAATTCCTGCTTCCAGCTTTGACTGTTGCCACTCTGGCAGCGGGCCTGTCGGGGTGTGCAACGACCCCGGATGAAACGACTACCACCGGCGCAGAAATCCGCCCGGAGGTAGAGCAACAACTGCGGGCTGTGCGCCAGATGGCCGAGTCGGGCGAGTTTGGCAACGCCAGCCAGCAATTGCAACAACTGGATGTCAGCAGCTTGTCGCCAGCGGCTCGCGCAGAGTGGCACCTGCTGATGGCAGAAAGCCAGATTGGCGCCATGAACATCGAGGCCGCGGCCTATCAATTGCAGCAGTTCGAAATGCTGCAGAATTACGCCAGCCAACAGCAGGAATACCGCGCGACTCTGATATCTGCGCAGATCCTTGAGGCCGACGGCGAGTTCCTCGCTGCCGCCCGCGAACGGGACTTCATATCAGCTGTGCTCGAAGGTGAAAAGCAGACAGAGAATTACAACCAGCTCTGGGACGACCTCCAGCGCCTGGCGCCTGAAGAACTTCAGCAGCGTGCTGAAAATGCCCCGGATACACGTTTTGGAGCCTGGCTGACTCTGGCAGCGATCAGTCGCGACCACCAGCTGACACTCGATGAGCAACTTGCTGGTGTTAAAGAGTGGCAATTTATGAACCCGGACCATCCAGCCTCATTCCAGCTTCCCGGCGCTCTGGCACTTCTCGAAGATATGGCGGCATCACGTCCACAGCGTGTCGCACTGTTATTGCCCTTGAGTGGCGCACTCGCCAGCTCAGGCAAAGCCATCCGCGACGGCTTTATGGCCGCATACTACGAAACCCTGGGTAAGGGTTACCCTGCACCTGCGGTCACTATCATCGACGCAACCAGTATGGAGTCCGTCGATCAGGCCTACGCGCAGGCGATTCAATCAGGTAGCCAATGGTTGGTTGGCCCGCTTGATAAGCAGGATGTGCAGCAGCTTGAAGAACGCGCAACCCTACCCCTGCCAACACTTGCCCTGAACTACGGCAGCAAACATGCAACGCCATTCTCGACTCTGCCACCTGAGCTGTTTCAGTTTGGTCTTGCTGCCGAAGATGAGGCTATTCAGATTGCTGAAAAAGCCTGGCAGGACGGTCATCGCCGCGCTCTGGTGATGATTCCTGAAGGCAGTTGGGGCGAACGTATTTATGCCGCGTTTGAAACGCGCTGGCTGGAGCTCGGTGGAGAAATCGAAGAAACACTTCAGTATCCTCGCCGCGCGCAGGACTACAACCCAGCGATCAGCCGCCTGTTGAATGTCGACAGCAGTAAGAATCGTTACCGCACGGTACGCAGCCTGATGCGTGAACCGGTAGAGTTTGAACCTCGTCGCCGCCAGGACGCCGACTGGCTGTTCCTGGTCGCGTTGCCAGAACAGGCGCGTCAGATTAAACCGACACTTGCCTTTAATTTCGCCGGTGACCTGCCTGTCTACGCAACGTCCCATGTGTTCTCAGGTGAAGTTGATGTACGTAAGGACCGCGACCTTAATGGCATCTATTTCTGCGATGTTCCCTGGTTACTGCACGACACCTCACTGAAAGCTGAAGTCGACGATGTTACAGGTGGTCAAGGCGGATTCACCCGACTGTATGCGATGGGTGCCGATGCCTTCCGTCTGGTCGCCCGTGTTAAACAGCTTGAGGCTTTCCCTGAAAGCCGTATTTATGGCAATACCGGTGCTCTGACGCTGGATAATGCTCGACGCATTCATCGTAGTACCGACTGCACACGTTTCCGTAGCGGTAAACCGGTAAAACTGTCTGAGAGCAGAGGTCCGGGAACCACCGACGACTGATTCTGACCATACGCCATGGAGGGCTTATGTGGTTTAACTCAGAAACGCGTTCCACAACGCGGGGCAAAGGCACTGCGGTGGAACTCGAAGCAGAGAAATTTCTGCAAAAGAAAGGACTTAGGAAGGTCACCCGTAACTACCTGATCAAAGGTGGCGAAATCGACCTGATCATGCGGGATGGTGAGGTTCTGGTTTTTATTGAAGTGCGCTATCGCCAGTCCGAAGAGCATGGCTCAGGTGCTGAGACAGTCACCTACCAGAAACAACGGCGCCTACGCCGGGCTGCCTTGCATTACCTCCAGAAGCATTACGGAAACCACGAGCCTGACTGCCGCTTTGATGTTATCTCCGCCAGCGGTAACCCCGTAATATTTGAGTGGATATCTGACGCTTTCTGAAATGCGTCTTTTTCTTTATGATGGCGACAGGTTTATTCGGGAGTTAGTCTGTGCAAGATCGTATTATCGGCCACTTCGGCGCCAGCATCGAAACCAAAACACTCGCCGCTGAAGAGCTGCCACCCTATATCGAGCATGCATCACAGATGATGGTTAATGCACTAATCAGTGGCGGAAAAATTCTTACCTGCGGTAATGGTGGTTCTGCGGGTGACGCACAGCACTTCTCTTCTGAACTTCTGAACCGGTTCGAGCGTGAACGTCCCAGCCTTCCGGCCATTGCGCTGACGACTGATCCATCCACGATTACCTCAATCGCTAACGACTACAGCTACAACGAAGTCTTCAGCAAACAGATTCGTGCTCTGGGCAATCCCGGCGATGTACTGCTGGCTATCTCAACCAGTGGTAACTCAAGCAACGTAGTGCAGGCGATTCAGGCCGCGCATGAACGCGATATGGTGGTCGTTGCTCTCTCAGGGAAAGATGGCGGTCATATGACGTCACTGCTGACCGCTGAAGATGTAGAGATCCGGGTACCGAGTGATGTCACAGCCCGCATTCAGGAAGTTCACCTGGTCGTGATTCACTGCCTGTGCGATCTGATCGATTGCGCGCTCTTCGGTGAAGAATAACTGGCTGAAGAATAACTGGGTGAAGAATAGCTAGAGTCACGTTCAACATTGAGCGGGGGTAATCTGCCGCTCAGCGCCTCCCTTGCTTCACTCGGTAATATCCCAGTCCAGCGACGGAAACTCCGGCGGAAATTAGCTCCATCTCCCAGCCGCAGCGCATCAGCAATATCTTCGTTACTCCCACCCTCAAAGTGCATCAGCTCGAGGCTGTATCTCAAACGGATCTGATCCCCGACTTGCTGATATCGCATCCCATCGACCGCCAGATAACGCTTAAGAGTCGCGCTGCTGATTCCGAAGTAACTGGCCGTCTCCGACAAAGACGGAAGCTCAGGAAACCTTCCGGAGAGATAACTGGCGACCCGCTCCGCAAACGACTCTGCCGGAATACCCGTCATCAGTGTTTTCGCCTGAGCGATCGCCATATCACGAATCCGTGGAGATCCAGCGGCCCAGGGAAGCGATAAGAAAGCCTCCGGGATCGCCATAAAGCATCCTCCTGCGCCAGCAGTGGTCTCCTCCCCGCAATAAACACGCATACGCCGCAGTTGTGCTGCATCATACGGCCCTGGGCAGCAGATCCACCCAGAATTGTTTTCCTGACACTGCTCGCGGGTCACAGAAACCAGTGCCGTCATATAAGCTTCGCTCAACAACTTCTCTGCGCGTGTGCTCAACCCGAAGACATTCTGCCAATGAAGTATCCGATAACCATTATATTGACTCATGCATGGCACAAGTCCGGGGGCCAGCCAGTGTCTGAACTCACAAAGCATCTGCAAAAAATCGCCCAGATCCGTTGCCGTCGCCAGCGCCTGACTGAAAGAACCCGCGTAGCCTGGCCAAAGACGAGCTCCCCAGCGCGATGCTATTTCATCCTGAGGCAGGTAGTGGGCAATGTTGTCCGCAAGAACCGCCAGTTGCCGTACATTGAACCGGACACCGCCATTCATATGCGCTTGTGAGGCAAGGTCTTCAACGAAGATACCTGTACCACGAAGCAACTTGTGCTGAGGCACATCCGACGCCAGCGCCAGATCCAGAAGCTGAGCCATGGGGTAACAGGCCTGAAGATACTTGTCTTCAGCCGTAAGCCAACCGCCTCTACGTGTATGAGCTCCGGGCTCTTTGTTCTGATGAATGATGGTCGGCCTCATGACACCAGACTCATGCCATTTCCTGCAGCCGCACTCTGCAATGCATCCGTTGCGCGTTTAACCAGGGACTGCGGATCATCCATTGGCTGTCGGACACCGATACCGACATCTAACACCTGTTCGACCCTCTGGTCTGAACCGGATAAGTGAAAACAGAAATGTTCGACGGCTGTGCGCAGGTTAACCGCCAGATCGCGGGCCTCAGAGGGGCGGGTATGGGGCATCAGAATAACGAGGCGGTCTCTTGCAACCCGGCAGATAAGATCCTTCTGGCGCAGGTTCAGGATCAGATACTCACCGGTCTCACGCAACAGGCGGTCCGCCTCACGATAACCATAACGTCGCTCGAACTGGTTAAAGTCATGCAACTCGACGATCAGAGCGACCTGATGTGCCTGCTCATCTGCCCAGTCGGATGCCAGTGTCGCTTCAATCTGCTCGAAACGAGCAACCTGGCTAAGACCATCTAACCAGAGATGATCCCGGAAAACCTGCTCACGTTTCAGTAACTGTGTACGAATGCTTAATTGCTCTTTATGCCAGTGCCACAAACCGTACGTCAGCAGCCCTAATCCTATCGGCATGAGTACGGATTCCACTGCACTCTCCCATGCCTGAGTGCCGGCCAACGCGAAGAACTCATCCAACGTATCCTGCCACATCGCCAGAAACATAAACCCCAGTCCGAGCGTCAGAAGATTCGTCACGCGCCCAGCCGGGCGACTGCGTAGTACCATTAGTAACCAGATAACCAATGCCAGCGCGGTCGATCCCTCGCCCACAACATCCACCCAGTCAATCGCAGCCATGCCTTTGGGCGCACCCAAGCCAGCCGATAAACCGGTCAGAAGCAATGCCATAGAACCAACAAGAAATAATTTTCGGGTATGTAATCGCAGCAGTGAATTCATTAATAACTCCCGGAATAGCCCGCCATTAGAGACGCTGGAAAGATCTTTAAAAGACGCTAAAACAGACGGGGTAGTTTGCCAGAACAATATGACAAAACGTCGGGGGTCAGATCAGCTCACTCAGAATGCGTCTGAATCGAAAAATAGTAGTTCTGAGCATCAGGTAATAGCGACATACCCACTCAAATCCAGCCATTGCAGCTCACTGGATCATTATTCGCGCTGGTCATAACAGCTCAATCGCGTACTAAAACAGTCCATTTCCGAGGCATACATCAAGCGCGGGACGTATTCCGTCACGTCACTGTCACATTTCATTTTTAGGGTCTGCCCAACTCATGCACAACTCAAAAAAATCATGAACGGAGCAATCTCATGACATTTCGCACGGTGCCGCTGGTAGCAGCAATCGCACTTCTCAGTTCTGGCCAGGCATTGGCTGATCAGAATCCATCAACGACAGAAAAAAATGCTGATGACGAAATTGTCGTTGTTGGTCAGGCAGCACGTATGCAGCGTGCACTGGAGCGCGAGCGCTTTGCCGATAACACCATCAGTGCTGTCGATGCCGATGCCATTGGTGAACTCCCTGATGCTAACGCCGCTGAAGCATTGCAGCGTATTCCTGGCCTTTCTATTGAACGTGACCAGGGCGAAGGCCGCTTCGTCCGCATCCGCGGTGTCGGCGCTGAACTGAATGCGGTAACAGTGAACGGTGTTCAGGTACCTGCGCCAGAAGCTGGCAGCCGCGCTGTTGCACTCGATGTTATTCCGTCGACTTTGCTCAGCTCGCTCACTGTGACTAAGACGCTTACCCCAGATATGGACGCCAATGCCATTGGCGGTACCGTCGACATTAAAAGTATTTCTGCCCTCGATAAAGAAGGCGCCTTTGCCACAGCAAAAGCGGAAGCGGCTTACGATGAGCAAAGCGAAAATACCAACCCGTCTCTGGCTGTCTCGGCAGGCAATGCCTTTGAGCTGGACGGTGAAAAACGCTTAGGTGTTGCTCTGGCACTTAGCTGGGATGACCGCGACTTTGGCTCGGATAACGTTGAAACCGGTGGCGGCTGGGATCTTGAAGAAGACCCTGCGGTACTGGATGAAATAGAGATGCGTGAGTACAGCATTAATCGCGAACGTGTCGGTGCCGCACTGAACCTTGAGCTGGAACTGAACAAAGATCACCGCTTTTATATGAACAATCTCTACAGCCGTTTTTCCGATGAAGAACAACGTCTGGCAATTGTCAGTGAGTTCTCCGAAGGCGTAACTGCAGGTACCGAAATTGATGGCGCGGTGGCCCGTGAGCTTAAAGACCGGGAAGAAACACAGACCATTATGTCTTCCGTTGTAGGCGGTGAGCATTTCATCGGTGACTGGATCGTTGAATATAAGCTGGGGGTCAGTAAGGCCTCAGAAGACGAGCCAGACGGCATCGCGGGCGCCGTATTTGAAAGCAGCGATGACATTACTGGCCTGTCATTCGGTAACAGTCGACGCCCTGTCGTCAGTGGCCCAGCCGCTTTCTATGACCCTGCGCAGTTCGAGCTCACAGAAATTGAATCTGAGAGTAATTTGACTGAAGACATCCAGCGTCAGGCTCAACTCGACATCAGCCGCGATCTGCTGATCAACGAACGTTTCGCCACCATTAAGGGCGGCGCGAAATCGGTAAAACGTCGTAAAACTCAGGACGGTGACGTCTGGATTTACGAAGACTTCGGCACTGCATCCACCAGCATGACCGATTATGCAGAAGGCGATCGGGATTACTCTTTGGGGCAGTTTGGACCGGGTATCAACAAAGACTCTGTTCGTAACCTGATGTCAGGCCTTGATCGCGATGCAGCCTACGACGAAGAAGAGTCCACCCTCGCCGATTACAGCATCAACGAAAACATCACAGCCGCTTACCTGATGGGCAGCATGGATGTGACCAATGACCTGCATGTGATCGCAGGTGTCCGCCATGAGATGACCGACACCGAGCTGAAAGGCAACGCTCTGACCGCAGACGATGAGCTGATCCGCACCGAAACCGACAACGACTACAGCCATACGCTACCGGCACTCCTGACGCGCTGGAACATCAACCGTTCAACCCAGATGCGTGCCGCGTGGACCAATGCCGTCGTGCGCCCGACCTTTGAACAGATGAGTCCTAATTTCACGGACGACGGCGAAGAAGCTGAAATGGGTAACCCAGAACTGGACGCGCTTGAATCAGCCAACTTTGATCTGGGTATTTCTCACTACATGGGATCAACCAGCGTCGTTTCTGCAGCCCTGTTCTATAAAGACATCAGCAACTTTATCTATGAATCAGATATCGCAGGTTCTACGGGCTATGAAGACTACGACGAAGTTATTACCTTCCAGAACGGTGACGATGCTGAACTGAAAGGTCTTGAGCTGGTATTTTCCCATCAGTTCAGCAGCCTGCCTGCGCCGTTTAACGGCCTGCTGATGAGCGCGAACGCAACCTTCACCTCCAGTGATGCCACCGTCAGCGGCTTTGTTGATGGCGAACTGACCGAGCGTGATATTCAACTGCCGAACCAGTCTGACGTTACCGGTAACTTCATTGTGGGCTACGAGAACGATGTTTATAGCGTACGCCTGGCGACCAACTACAAGTCAGAATATCTGGCCGAAGTGAATAGCCTGGAGAACGACCTCTCAGACGTTTATCAGAGCAGTCAGACCCAGATGGATCTGAACGCAGCATACAACGCGACGGACAATCTCAAAGTGACCTTTGAGATCGCCAACCTGACTGACGAGCCTTACTACAGCTATCAGAACAAAGAGCGCTACAACGCTCAGTACGAAGACTACGGCCCGACCTATCGTCTGGGCGTTCGCTTCACTAATTTCTGATTCCTGATCACCGATCGTTTGTCACTGCGTCAGCAATGACGCAAAAGCAGGTGCCGGCCCAAGCTGATGCAGGCCGGTACCTGTCTCCCGAATACCTGATACGGATACACCATGAAAGCACATCAAACTAAGCTGAAAATGCTTTTTACAGCCACCGCAATAAGCTCTGCGTTTATAAGCGGATGTGCGAGTTACTCAGAGTCACCCGATAATATTTCAGCTTCTACCCCCTCTAGCCTGGAGGTTCACACGACAGGCATCACATCGGAAACCGGTTGGCAGTTACACTCGCAGAGCTGGATTCTCACCACCAGCAACAACGGACTGACGCTCGGTAATAAAAGCCTCACAGGTAACTTTCGCGCGGAGTATGGCGACCAGCGCGGTGACCTGGTAGTCACTGTCAACGACAGTGCTAAAATTCTGGTCGCTCATCATCTCGGTAAACAGCAGACCGTTTCATCCCAGCCATTATCTTTTGCGGTTGAGGGGCTGTGCCTTTACCAGCCCGATAATCAGACCACACAGCTTTTTATTCTCGGCGACGACCATCTCGCACGTCAGTACGTATTGGATATCGACAATAAAAATGTACTGACAGAAATCCGCACGCTACCACTGCCGCCAGAAACAGAAAATTGCGTCGTCAGTGATGATCTTAATACGCTTTACGTCAGTGAAGAGAGCATCGGCGTCTGGGCATATGCCGCTTCTGCCGAAGCACCGTATTCGCGCACAGCCGTCGACCTGGTCGCGCCCTATGGAAAGCTTCCGGAAAATGCAGGCGCGTTATCCCTCGTTGGAAATCAATTGATCGTTGCCAGCACCGGCGAACGCTATATCAGTAGCTACACAATCGGGCCCGCCAGCGCCGCTGCATCTCAACACACTGTACCAAAGCAGTGGGTACTGAATGATGGTTTTGAAATCGAAACTTTCCGCGCCTGGACCTCCGGTGAAGAGGTGCATTTTTCAGCGTTTGACGATGCATCAGGTGAGCTTTATCAAGGCATTCTTCCACTGACTGGTATTTCACCTATTGACGTCCCGGTAACGCACTCGGTCACACCAACCGCTGAAACATCGCGCGTTATTTCTGCCGGTGACGCCGCAGATGATCCGGCTATCTGGGTAAACAGCAATGGTGCAGAAGCCAGCCTGATTCTGGGCACCGATAAACAGTATGGCCTGGATGTATACGACTTAACGGGTAAGCTGAAACAGAGGCTGGACAATGGACGTCTGAACAACGTTGATGTCCGTTACAATCAGGAACTTGCCGGCAAGGTCGTTGATATCGCCGCCGCCAGTCACCGGGACCTGAGCGCCATCAGCCTGTTTGCCATCGATCAGACTTCAGGGCACGTTTCCTGGGTGAGTGATATAAAAACCCAACTGGATGATGTCTACGGCCTGTGCATGGCTCAGACCAATCAGGGCACTTACGTCTTTATTAATGATCAGGACGGTCGCTACGAGCAGTATAAAATCATTACTGAAAACGACATCTGGTCAGCGAAGCGGATAAGGGAGTTCGCTCTTCCTTCTCAACCAGAAGGCTGCGTTGCCGATGATAAAAACAATCGCCTTTTTGTCGGCGAAGAGGCAGCCGGGGTCTGGCTGACATCCATCTCTGCAGATAATGCACCAGACCCGAAGTTGATCATTGAAGTCGATGACAACCTCGTTGCCGATGTCGAAGGCATGTCCATTTATCACGGTACCGAAACAAGTTATCTGGTGGTCAGTAGTCAGGGCGACGACAGCTACGTGCTTTATTCAAGTGAAGCGCCTTATGAGTATGTTGGCCGGTTTAACATCGCAATGAACGCCGCCGCGGGAATTGATGGAGCATCGGAAACCGACGGACTCGACGTAACCTCAGCAGCCCTCGGAAGTAACTATCCGGATGGTTTGCTGGTCGTTCAGGATGGCCGGAATGTAATGCCTGCGGAGAACCAGAATTACAAGCTGGTGAGCTGGTCAGACATCGCGCGCGAACTCAAACTCTGATGGTCGTAGCCGCTACTAAGTAGTAGCTCTGTAGTAGCTCTCAACTAGCTCTGTAGTAGCTCTGTAGTAGCGGCCTCGTCAGCTCAGCCGGAGTAATAGTCGCTCTGGCACGAACAGGTCTGACGAGCTGGCACTTTCCAGCGCTGCCAGTCCCCTGTGCCGGCATCATATGTTCGGAGATAACCGTGCTGTGGAGAACCAAAGCCGACGATCAGGCGCAACGCCTCAACCACCTGAGTCGTACCTATGACACCGACTACTGGAGAGAGAATTCCGTTTTCCGAGCAGGTAAGAGTGTCGTCTTTCAAGGATGGATACAGGCACCGGTAACAGGGCGCACCTTGCTGGCGCGGGTCAAACACAGCGACCTGGCCATTCAAAGCAACGGCGGCCCCAGATACCCAGGGGATGCGCTTCTGCAGGCAGACATCGTTGATCGCGTAACGAATCGCGGCGTTATCTGAACAGTCGACGATGACCGTCAGACCGTCATCTGAGCTACCCTGCCCGTATAACTTGTTCTCTGAGTTCAACCAGTCCTGTCGCGTCAACCACTCAGAGTCAGCACGCTGAACATAGCAGGATATCTTAACGTCCGGATTAACCGCCTGACAGCGCTGCGCCGCAGACGCTACCTTGCTCATCCCCACTGAGGCCGTGTCATGAATCACCTGCCGCTGCAGGTTTGAAACCTCAACCTGATCGTCGTCTACCAGAATCAGATGTCCAACTCCGGATGCCGCCAGATAAAGCGCCACGGGCGATCCGAGACCACCCAGCCCTATGACTACAACCGCCGCTCGGGAAATGGCTTCCTGCCCCTCGATATCTACCTCAGGGAGCAGAATATGGCGGCTATAACGAAGCAGTTGATCGTCCTTCATTCAGGCACTCCCGGCATTCGCCCACCGCTGACCCTAGGATTGCCGCCCAGATCACAGCGGTTCTGTACATTCACGAAGCCTCTTTGACGTAAGTAGTCACATACCGCCTGAGCCTGATCATACCCATGTTCCAGCAACAACCAGCCGTCAGGTTTCAGATAATCAGGCGCGTGATCAATAATATGAAACAGATCCGCCAGCCCTGACTGCTCAGCCACCAGTGCCGATGCTGGCTCAAAGCGCACATCGCCCTCAGCGAGATGGTTATCGTCAGGATCAATATAGGGCGGGTTTGAGACAATCAGATCGAAGTGGCCGTTGACGCGCTCAAACCAGCTGCCATGAATCAGATGGATATCAAGCTCCAGACGCGAGGCGTTGCTCTGCGCCAGCGCATAGGCATCGACATCAAACTCCACGGCTTCGACAGACCAGGCGGGATATTCACTTTTAATGGCCAGCGAAATCGCGCCTGTGCCGGTCCCAAGATCAATAGCCCTTGCGGCATCTGGCAGATCAAGATCCAGAACCCATTCGATCAGAGTTTCTGTATCCGGCCTTGGGATAAGTGTCGAAGGTGCAACTCTGAGCGGTAAGGACCAGAACTCTCTGACACCCGTAAGATGCGCTATGGGATGCCCCTCAATACGGCGGGCTAATAATTTGTTGAGCGAGTCTTGCTGCGACTCTGTCAGCGACTTTTCTGGCCATGTATAAAGCCAGGCGCGATTCACATCCAACACATGCATCAGCAGCAGTTCTGCATCCGCACGAGGGGACTCACTGTCGGTCAATGAAGTCTGAGCCCGAGCCAGCCAGTCGCTAACGCTGCTCACTGCCCCGCCATTTCAGCCAGCAGATTGGCCTGATGCTCGTGAATCAGAGGTTCAATCACTGGTGACAGATCGCCCTGTACGATTTCATCCAGCTTGTAGAGGGTCAGATTAATGCGGTGGTCGGTAACCCGGCCCTGAGGATAGTTGTAGGTACGGATACGCTCCGAGCGATCGCCCGAGCCGACCAGGGATTTACGGGTGGCGGCCTGCTCTGCCTGAGCGGCAATGCGCTGGGCGTCGCGTAGGCGGGTCGCCAGCATAGCCATGGCTTTGGCCTTATTCTTATGCTGCGAACGTTCATCCTGACACTCAACCACAACGCCAGTTGGCAAGTGCGTAATACGGATAGCGGAGTCGGTTTTGTTGACGTGCTGACCGCCCGCGCCGGAGGCCCGGAAGGTATCAATCCGCAGATCGTTCTTATTGATGTCTACTTCATCTTCGCTTTCGACTTCGGGCATCACAGCAACGGTACAGGCCGAGGTATGAATGCGCCCCTGGCTTTCGGTTTCTGGAACACGCTGGACACGATGAGCGCCGGATTCGAACTTCAGACGTGAATACACATCGGTACCACTGATACGCACGATCACCTCTTTAAAACCACCGTGCTCGCCTTCGTTGGCGCTCATCATTTCTGTACGCCACCCCTGGGTTTCAGCAAAGCGGGTGTACATACGGTAGAGGTCACCGGAGAAAATTGCGGCTTCATCGCCGCCGGTACCCGCGCGGATTTCGACAATCACATTGCGGCCGTCATCCGGGTCTTTTGGCAACAACAGAATTTCAATTCTGGATTCCAGATCTGCAATCGCGACCTTGGCGGAATCAAGCTCTTCCTGTCCCATGGCCCGCATATCGGGGTCATCATCACTGGCCAGTACTTCCGCTTCTTCCTGATCAGAGACTGCCTGTTCATAATCTGAATACGCTTTGGCGACTTCTTCCAGCTCTGCATATTCCTTGGAAAGATTACGGAATTTATCCTGATCGCTAATCACGTCAGGGTCAGACAACAGGTGTCCAACCTCTTCGTAGCGGTCTCTGAGGCTTTCCAGTTTTTGCAGTATCGAAGGTTTCATTCGTTTGAGTTATCCAGATCGAACAGTTCGCGACTCCAGTCGAGAACTTCACGACGCCCTTCGGCGCCAGCACGGCGCAGGGCCGTCATGGGTTTATGCAGCATTTTATTGCCGAACGTGTGAGCAAAGGTACGCAGAACTTTTTCGGGATCTCCGCCGTTCTGAATCTGCTTCAGAGCTTTCTCAAGCTGCTCATCCCGTAATGTTTCAACGTAGCTACGCACGTCAGTGAGAGTGCTGACGGCATCGAGCGCTTTCAGCTCGCGCATGTAATGCTCAACGCCAGCTTCAATCAGCTCTTCCGCCTGCTGAGCAGCATCCTCTCTCGAACGGACATTTTCTTCAATGATGTCCCTGAGATCATCAACGCTGTAGAGGTAAACGTCAGAGAGCTCACCCACTTCTGCTTCAATATCGCGTGGTACTGCAATATCGACCATAAACATGGGCTTGTGACGGCGCTTTTTCAGCGCCTTCTCAACCATCCCTTTGCCAAGGATCGGCAGTGGGCTGGCCGTCGATGAAATCACGATGTCCGCATCCGGAAGCACCACGGGGATATCTTCCAGTAACACGGCTTCTGCATGAAACTCCTGCGCCAGCGTCTGTGCGCGCGCCAGAGTACGATTTGCCAGAGTCAGGTGCTCAACACCCGCCTGGCGAAGATGTCGGGCAACCAGCTCAATGGTTTCCCCTGCACCAATCAGCAAAGCACGGCTATTTTTCATATCCGCGAAGATATGCTGCGCCATACGAACAGCCGCAAAAGCGACTGACACCGGATTCTGGCCGATGGCAGTATCAGTACGGACACGCTTGGCGATAGAGAACGTCTGACGGAAAAGACGGCCCAGCTCAGACCCGACCGTACCGGCCTCCTGAGCCACAGCAAACGCCGATTTCATCTGGCCCAGAATCTGTGGTTCGCCGAGTACCAGCGAATCCAGACCACTGGCCACGCGCATGGTGTGCGATACCGCGTCGTCGTTTTCGAGAGAATAAAGAGAGGCTTCAAGGTCTGTGCGGCCGATCTCCTGATTCTGTTCCAGCCAGTGGCCGATCAGATCAGGACAGCGATCGTCTGCAGTGCAGTATATTTCGGTGCGGTTACAGGTCGATAGAACAACGACTTCAGAGACACAATCCAGGGCGCGAAGGTTTTTCAATACATCAGGCATACCGGCAGGATCAAACGCCACCCGTTCGCGTACAGCAACAGGAGCGGTTTTGTGGTTAATGCCCAATGCCCAGATACTCATTCTGCCGCCAGAGTTCCTCGCCCAAAAGCCGCGATTATAAACAGCCATACAGGAATTTTCCCGCTAAATCTTTGACTTACCTGTCCAAGTAACCCTAAATAACGACATAGTTGCATACCGGATCTGCTGATAAACCACACCATGGCCAACGCTGAACAGTTCTGGCGCGTCGGACGGACGCTCCTCACACTGGGCCTGACCGCTGTTACCGCGGCCTGCGCCTCACTGAATTCAAAGTCTCCCGAGGAGCCTGCTACTGCGCTTCCGGAAAAAATTGTCGAGTACAAAGCCATTCCGGCAAATACCATGTATTCACTGCTGGTTGCTGAGATGGCCGGACAACGTCAACGTTACGACGTTGCGCTCTTTCATTATCTCGATCAGGCCCGCAAAACCCGCGATCCTAATGTCGCGGAACGTGCTCTGCGTATCGCTCAGTACATTGGCGCCGCAGGGTTTGCCGCTGAAGCTTCTGAGATATGGCTGGAAGTAGAGCCCGATGATCCAGGCGCAGTGCAGGCAGCAGCTCAGGTTGCTCTGGGCCGCAAAGACTTTGGTCAAAGCCTCGACCTTTATGCCCGCTTTTACGAAATGACTGGCGTGGCGCAGTTTGATTTCTACGCAGCTGCCTTATTATCGAATGATGAGATTGTACGCAGTGAGCAGCTGGATGCCCTTGATGCGCTATCGATGACCTATCCGGAAAGCGGTAACCTCGTCTACGGTCAGGCATTGTTGCTGCAATCCCTGGAACAGGATGATGCTGCAATCCAGCGCATTGATCAGGCCCTGAAACTTGAGCCGGGGCTACTGCCGGCGGCTGTTCAGAAGGCACGTATTCTGGCTCGTAATCAGCGTGTTGATGAAGCCATCGACTGGCTGGATAAGCTGCTGGATGATCACCCCGACAACAAGCAGATCGCAGTATTACGTGCTCGAATACTCCTGCAGTTAGGCGATGTTCGCGAAGCACGTAATGCTTTCGCTGCCATCAACCGACAGTACCCCAACGATGACCAGATCATTCTCTCGCTGGCACTGCTCGAGGAAGAACTCGAAAACTACAGTGAAGCAAAACCGCTATTGCGTGAATTGCTGAGCAGCAGTGATAAACAATCAGAAGCAAGCTATTACCTGGGGCGCATTGCAGCCAGTGAAAATGACCCAGATCTGGCGATCAGCTACTACCGCCAGATTGGCGACAGCCGCGAGTTCCTGCCTGCGCAACTGGCTGCCGCTCAACTCCTTAATCAAGAGCAGGGGCCAGATGCGGCCACCAGCTATCTGCAGGAGCGCAGCACCGAATTTCCTCAATATGCAGGGCAACTGCGACGACTCGAAACGGATATTTTAATCAAAGCCGGGCGCCAGCAGGAGGCCTTCGAGAGTGTCTCCATCGCCTTAGAAGCCGAACCAGAAGACACCAACCTGCGCTATACGCGTGCCATGCTGGCCGAGCGACTCGGGAATATGGCGTTGCTGGAAAGTGATCTGCGCCAGATCATTGAACAGAACCCGGATCATGCCGAAGCACTTAACGCACTGGGCTACAGCCTTGCCAATAAAACCGACCGGTTTGATGAAGCCGAGCCTCTGATTGAACGTGCCATTGCGCTCCAGCCCGACAATCCGGCCATCATAGATAGCCTCGGTTGGCTGTACTTTCGTGAGGGTAAGCTGAACGAGGCTGGCCCTCTTCTACTTGATGCCTGGAACCGTATGAACGACCACGAGATCGCGGCGCATCTGGGCGAATGGTACTGGGCTACCGGCGATAAAGAATCTGCTTATGACATCTGGGCAAAGGGGCTTGAACTCGAACCAGAGAGCGAGGTCATTAATGAGACTTTACAACGCCTTGGTGTCGACCCGTCGGATTTATAACATGCTTCGTTTTCTTACCCGGCTGCCTCTTGCGGCCGCAATTCTGCTGATGTCAGCCTGTGCTTCGTTTCTTCCCCAGGGAGGCAGTGATGCTCTACAAGACAGTCTTAATGACGTTCAGCACTGGCAGGTCCGCGGCAAAATGTCGGTTATCACACCCGATGACAGCGCGACTGGCTACATGGACTGGAAACAGAATCAACGCGAGTTTGATCTGTATATCGCCGGCCCACTCGGGCAGGGAGCAACACGACTGACCGGCGATAAACGCTCCGCTGCACTCACTCTTCCCGGCTGGGACGAACCTCGTCATGCCGAATCACCGGAAGAACTGATGTTGCTCTATCTCGGCTGGAATTTTCCGGTGTCTGATATCCGCTATTGGGTAAAAGGCCAGGCCAGTCCGAACGGCAATGCCAACACTGAGTACGACGAGAGTGGCCTTCTGTCACGCATGGAACAGTACGGCTGGACCATCACCTACAAGCGCTACTCAAATCAGAATGGCTACTGGCTGCCGGGTCTGGTCAAAGTGAGTGGCCACGATTTCCGTTTTACCTTTTCTATCCGTGAGTGGACTCTGCATGACTGAGCGAAACGACGACAAGTGGCTGACTCTCCCTGCGCCTGCCAAGCTCAATCTGTTTCTGCATATCACCGGACGTCGGGCGGACGGCTACCACAATCTGCAGACCCTGTTTCAATTTCTGGACTATGGCGACGAGCTGTCGTTCCGGGTGCGCGACGATAGCGAGTTAACTCTCAGCCCCGCCATCGATGACGTTCCTTTCGAAAACAATCTGATAATCAAAGCGGCAAGACTGCTGCAGTCCCGTGCGACCGGCGAAACATCCGGAGCAGACATTCAGCTTAAGAAGATTCTGCCCATGGGAGGCGGGCTGGGTGGCGGAAGCTCAGACGCTGCGACCACATTGCTCGCGCTCAACCACCTATGGCAGCTCAACCTGAGCCTTGATGAGCTGGCAGATATGGGGCTGGCGCTTGGCGCCGATGTGCCCGTATTTATCCGCGGCGAAGCGGCCTTTGCCGAAGGCGTTGGTGAAGTCCTGACCCCGGTGCCAGAGCTCGACGAACCCTGGTTTCTGGTGGTCTGTCCGCAAGTACATGTAAATACTGCAAAAATTTTCTCACACGAGGGCTTGACCCGGGATACAGAGGTCATTAATATTCGCACCGCGTTGAGGCAAGGGGGCAGAAATGACTGCCAGCAAGTCGTCACGATGCTCTACCCAGAAATAGGTAAAGCATTGAATTTGCTAAATAAATTTTCCTTTGCTAAGATGACGGGCACTGGAGCTTGCATATTTTCAAGCTTCGGTTCTGAGACAGAAGCCAGACAGGTTTCTGACCAGTTACCGGCTGAGTATGTGGCCTTTGTTGCGAAAGGAACTAACCTTTCAACGACGCATAAGGTATTATTCAGACCGTCTTAAATGCTGGGGTGTCGCCAAGTGGTAAGGCAACGGGTTTTGATCCCGT
>NZ_DDKU01000083.1:0-14250 GCF_002339775.1 Thalassolituus sp. UBA2590 | reverse complement strand
GGTAAGGCAACGGGTTTTGATCCCGTCATTCGCAGGTTCGAGTCCTGCCACCTCAGCCAATTCTATCTCCTCCATCTTTGAAATCACTGCATCAAGGGGACGACTGTGTCTAAGTTGATGGTATTTACCGGTAATGCAAATCCGGAACTGGCTAAGCTCGTCGTCGAGCGTCTCGATCTTTCCCTTGGCGAAGCCACCGTGGGCAAATTCAGTGATGGTGAGATAACCGTCGAAATTAATGAAAACGTTCGCGGTAAAGACGTTTTTATCCTGCAGCCTACCTGCGCACCAACCAATGACAACCTGATGGAAATGCTGCTGATGGCCGACGGTCTGCGTCGTGCATCCGCAAGCCGTATCACAGCCGTTGTTCCATATTTTGGCTACGCCCGTCAGGATCGTCGTCCACGCAGTGCTCGTGTGCCTATTTCTGCGCGCGCCGTAGCTGACATGATGTCAGGTTCTGGTATTGACCGTGTTCTGACTGTTGACCTGCACGCTGACCAGATTCAGGGCTTCTTCGATATCCCTGTGGATAACGTGTATGGCTCCCCTATCCTGCTGGACGATATGGAACGTCAGAACTTTGAAGATCTGATCGTTGTATCACCAGACATCGGTGGTGTTGTTCGTGCACGGGCGATCGCTAAGCAGCTTAACGTTGACCTCGCGATTATCGACAAACGCCGCCCTAAAGCGAACGTATCTGAAGTCATGCACATCATCGGTGATGTGAAAGACCGTACCTGTGTTCTGGTCGATGACATGGTCGATACCGCCGGTACCCTGTGTCAGGCAGCGAAAGCATTGAAAGAATTTGGTGCGAAAAAGGTTGTCGCCTACTGTACGCATCCTGTACTATCCGGGCCCGCGATTGAACGCCTTGCCAGTGCAGAGCTCGACGAGCTGGTAGTGACTGACACTATCCCTCTGTCTGAAGCCGCCCGCGCAACCGGCACGATCCGCCAACTGACCATTGCAGGTCTGCTGGCAGAGTCGATCCGTCGCGTAAACAACGAAGAATCCATCAGTGCGATGTTCCGTTAAGCCGCGAGCTTAAGAACAACGAACTGATTATCGGCAACACCACAAGGTGTTGCTATAACGACCGCCGGCGTTGGTCGCAAACTCCGGCGGTTTTTACATCCTGAAATGAGGAAATCACTATGTCAGACTTCACTTTGTCTGCTGTAACTCGCGAAGATGCGGGGAAAGGTGCGAGCCGCCGCCTGCGTCGCGAGAACGGCGTTCCAGCAATCATCTACGGCGGTAAAGCCGGTGGTAACGACCGTAAGCCTACGCCTATCACTCTGAAGGCGAATGAACTGAACAAAGCTCTGGAATCAGAAGCTTTCTACAGCTCAATGATCACTCTGTCTGTTGATGGAAAAGACGAAACTGTAATCCTGAAGGATCTGCAGCGTCACCCTGCGAAGAACCTGATCTGGCACGCTGACTTCCAGCGCGTAAGCAAGTCTTCTAAGATCACTACTACCGTTCCACTGCACTTCCTGAACGAAGACACCTGTAAAGGCGTTAAGCTCGGCGGCGGTAAGATTATGCACCAGATGAACACCCTTGAAATCGTATGTGCCGCTGGCGACCTGCCAGAGTACATCGAAATCGACATGGCTGACGTTGAAGTTGGCGGTGTAATCCACCTGTCTGACCTGAAACTGCCTAAAGGCGTTGAGTCTCTGGCACTGTCACACGGTGAAGAACACGATACTTCAGTTGTTTCTGTAATCGAGCCTAAAGGTTCGAAAGAAGACGAAGCTGAAGACGCTGAAGCTGAAGGCGGCGACGAGTAATCGTTGCGCTCAGAGAAAAGCGGGGCTTGTCCCCGCTTTTTTATTGTCTGCTATTTATCACACTGATATCGAATGGACATTGTATGGCTGATCCAATTCGCTTAATCGTAGGCCTTGGCAACCCAGGCGCAGAATACGAAAACACCCGCCACAATGCCGGTTTCTGGCTGGTTGAACGCCTCGCCCGACAGGAAGGCATCACGCTTTCACCAGACAAAAAATTCTTCGGACTCTCTGGCAAAGGGCGCATTGGCGGTCAGGAATGCTATCTCCTTATGCCAACGACCTTTATGAATCGCAGTGGTCAGGCGGTAGCCGCATTAGCGAACTTCTACAAAATCAAAACCAGCGAAATTCTGGTCGTCCATGACGAACTGGACATGCCCCCTGGCGTTGCCAAGTTCAAAACCGGAGGCGGTCACGGTGGACAGAACGGTCTTCGCGATATCATCGCTCGTATGAGCAATCAGAAAGATTTCCATCGCCTGCGGGTCGGTATTGGTCACCCGGGTGATAAAAATCTGGTCACCGGTCATGTACTGGGACGCGCCAGCAAAGCAGAACAACAAGCCATCGACAGTGTCATCGATGAGGCAATACGTGTACTGCCAGATGCGATCGCCGGTGACTTGCCGAAAGCTATGAATCGACTTCACAGCTTTAAAGGGTAAAATACCCGCCACAAGTAATCAGATACACCAACCAAACATACGATCGGGATACAGAAATGGGCTTTAAATGCGGAATCGTTGGTCTGCCCAACGTCGGTAAATCAACACTCTTCAACGCTCTGACCAAATCAGGCATCGCGGCAGAGAACTTCCCCTTCTGTACCATTGAGCCTAACACTGGCATGGTGAACATGCCCGATCCACGCCTTGATGCACTGGCAGCGATCGTTAACCCTGAGAAAGTCATTCCAACCGCCATGGAATTCGTCGATATCGCAGGCCTGGTCGCTGGTGCATCAAAAGGTGAAGGTCTGGGTAACCAGTTTCTGGCCAACATCCGCGAAACAGACGCGATTGCGCACGTTGTACGCTGCTTCGAAGACGACAACGTTATTCACGTAGCGAATCAGGTAGACCCTGCGGCCGATATCGACATCATCAATACTGAGCTGGTGCTGGCTGACCTTGATTCATGTGAGAAACAGCTGCAGCGAGTCACCCGCACCGCGAAAGGTGGTGATAAAGACGCCATCGCTCAGAAGGCCCTGCTTGAGAAGCTGATTCCTCATTTTGAAGAAGGCAAAACCGCGCGCATGCTGGATATGGACGACGATGAGAAACGTGTTGCACGTCAATTCCATCTTCTGACCACCAAACCAACCATGTACATCGCCAACGTTTCAGAAGAAGGCTTTGAGGATAATCCTTATCTGGATACAGTACGCGAAGTCGCTGCATCAGAAGGTGCTTCAGTGGTCGTGGTATGCAACAAGATTGAAGCCGAAATTTCAGAACTGGAAGACGACGAAAAGGCCGACTTCCTGGAAATGATGGGCATGGAAGAACCGGGGCTGGACCGCGTTATCCGCGCTGGTTATCAACTTCTGGGCCTACAGACCTACTTTACCGCAGGTGTTAAAGAAGTACGCGCCTGGACCATCAAAGTAGGCTCAACGGCACCGCGTGCGGCCGCTGCGATTCACACTGACTTTGAGCGCGGCTTCATCCGTGCCGAGGTGGTTGGCTACGACGACTTCATTGAGTACAACGGCGAAAACGGTGCGAAGGAAGCCGGTAAGTGGCGCTTAGAGGGTAAAGAGTACATCGTCAAAGACGGCGACGTTATCCACTTCCGCTTCAACGTCTGATCAACGCAAAAGTCGTTTATCAAGGTTTGGCTTCAGGGGTTCTCCCGGAAGCCAAACTTATTGGAACAATCAATTCATTTTCCCACTCTCTTAATTCACCAGCGAAACAACTAGACTAGAGGCTGTAAACTGCCCGGTGATTTATGACGACTCCTGCATTCCGACTACCACTGCCACTTCTGCTGGCCATGCTGACCGCCATTGGTCCGCTCTCCATCGATATGTACCTGCCCGCGATGGCAGCCATGGCTGGGTCGTTAAGCAGTGACATTCATCATGTCGAGCTCTCTGTCAGCACCTTCCTGCTTGGGTTTGCGCTCGGTCAGATTACGGGTGGCCCACTCTCTGACCGCGTTGGCCGCCGACCAGTCATTTTTCTGGGCTTAACCTTATTTGGCATCGCCAGCGTTGCTCTGACCCACGTAAGTTCTCTTGATGGTCTGTTACTGCTCCGCGGCTTGCAGGCAATAGGCGGTGGACTTGCCGTCGTGAACTCGACCGCCATTGTCCGTGACCATTTCGATGGCACTGACATTGCCAGAGTACTGTCTATGGTAGCCATGATCATGATGGCCGCTCCACTCGCTGCGCCTTTGTTAGGATCTCTGGTACTGACCTTCAGCGGCTGGAGAAGTATCTTCGGTATTCTCAGTGCCTACGCCGCCATTCTTATCGGAATTCTGGTCTGGCAACTTCCTGAGAGCCACCCTCCTCACCGGAGGATTAAGCGTTCGCCGTGGGCGGGGTATGCGACTGTCCTGAAGCACCGCGTCGCACGTCGGTATATTCTGATGCTGGCAAGTGCATACAGTGGCATGTTTGTATTTATCACCGCATCGCCGTACCTGTATCTGGAACACTTTGAACAGAACGAGCAGACATTCCCCTGGTTATTCGGTGCGAATGTCATTGTCATCATGCTGATGAACCGGCTGAATATATTCTGGCTCCGTTACTGGTCTCCGCAGCGGCTGCTGACCGCAGGAATTCTGTTGCAGTTCGCGTCAGCACTGGCGCTACTGCTACTTGCTCTGTCGCCTCACTTCAAGCTCCCTGTGGTTCTGCCGCTACTGATGATCTATGTCGGCTCTCTGGGCCTGATCACAGCCAATACCATGGGCACCGTCATGCAGTATTTCCGTGAGGTTGCAGGGTCAGCCACGGCACTGATGGGCGTCATACAGTTCAGTGGCGGCGCTCTCGCGGGACTCCTATGGGGAAAACTCCACGACCATACGCCAGTACCGATGATGGAGGTGTCCCTGCTGACCGCCTCTCTCGCACTGGTATTTCTGCTCTTCGCTCGCAAAGCCAGCCAATCAGAGGCAAGTCAGAGCGGCATTCACGCATCCGCAACAGACTGATGCATACAAGCAACAATCAATACTTGAGTAAATTGCTCAGGAGTATCAGAATGAACGTTCATTCCGCTTTATGAAGAAAATGGATAAACGCGAACTTATCATCACCGCCACCTGCGATCTGATTGCAGAGAACGGCCTTCAGGCAACGCCAATTTCAATGGTTGCCAAAGAAGCCTGTTGTGGCGCGGGAACTATCTACCGTTACTTCGAAACCAAGGAAGAGCTGATAGAAGATGTCTACCTGACCCTGATGGAGCGTTTTTCAGACGCTTGCCTGAAGGATGTCGATGAAAACGCAAGCGTAAGGGAACAATTGAACAGCGTGTGGCTCAATCTATATCACTACATGCGTGAAGTTCCCCGAGACGCCCTGCTCCTTGATCAGTTAAGCGTTGCCCCTGCAATACGTGGTGAGCTGCAGGAACAAGGAAAGCGTCGCCTGAAAGAGAAGATTGATCCTCTGTTCGAGCGCGGTAGGGAAGAAGGACTGATTAAAGATATCCCCGACGATGTACTGGGGGTGTTCGTGTACGGTGGGATTTCGACGCTGTTACGTACCGATCGTAACGCGCCCTGTGCCGTACCCACGGAAGTGACCGATGAAATGCTGCTCAGCATCTGCTGGGGAGCAATAGAGAAACGCGACTGATATTCAGGAGAGTAAGATGGCTACAGCACTGATTGATGCAGAAAAGCAGGCGACAGCAAGCGGAACGGCAGCGAATGAGTCCATGGGACGTGCTGCTAAGGCGACGGCCAGTACTGACTACTACGACCTGATTGGCACTATCGCACTTGAGCGCCGCCGTGTGCGTAACAGCGCCGAGGCGACTGCCGAGTAAGCAGCCCCCACGCCGTAATCTGTTGACCAGAACACCGTTAATGGAAAACGGCGTCTTCCCCTGTATCGCTTTCAGCAAAGGCTGGCGGCAATGCACTGTCCCGGTTAATCACAAAGACACTGTGTTCAGGGACGATCGAAACGCCCTCTGCTTCGATGTCTTCAAGTAAGATACACGTCAGATCAATAGAATCCATACCGACCACGATTGCCATCGGGCATCCATACTGGGTGTGAATAGCAACCAGATCTCCGATTTCGATGTCTTCGCGGACAGTGTTAATGTCTCCGGCAACCAGATCATCACTCGGCCAAGGCGTCTTAAAGCGTGCCAGGGCAACAAGTTGAACAATCCCCTGAACGACACCATCGTTAATGTCCAACACCATGCCCTCATCGGTTTCATCAGCATGATCATCGGATACACGCTCAAGAAGATGCATAAACAGATCTGAATCTTCGTCCGTCCAGCGCACGTCTACCGCCTGTGTACCAGTGCGTCGGGAACAAAAACTAACTTCGGTGGGTACGAGAGTGGCAGGTTCGCCTTCTCCCGCTGGCATCAGCAGACTGACCGCGTCAAAGCCTGAGTTATCGTTATTCTGAATACGCCAGTAAAGCGGTTGCATTTCTGCGTTCATAAGGTCAACTCCTTATTCACCTGGATCGGGTTTGGCCTGTAACAGGCAGTCTGAGCCGTGTCCCCCTTTCTGCAACACCTGTCTGAATGTATAGCAACCGTCACCTTCCGACACAAGCCCCATATTGTGTAAAGCTGCTGCAGTTCACACAGAGAGGCGTCAAAGCGGTCATAACAGGCCGTCGGGAACTCCCTGCATATTCCTGTTCTGCCGGGGCAACTCTGATTAAAGCAGAGCCGCTCTGTGCTCCATGATAAACTGCGTCCGTTTCTAGCGTAATCAAGGTCTGCCGAAGGAGATTGTTCTTATGACCCGTTATCCGCTCATTGGAATTCTGTTCGCCACAACGGTTCTGGCGGGTTGTGCCTCAACGCCACAGGGGCTCGATAGAATTCAGGACCGTGCCAGCCGGGAGGCTGTCAGTACGGTGCGCTCCGGGGCGACCTTGATCAAAGAGGCCGAACAGCAGAAAAGCCAGGCCAAAGCTCAGGAAACTTACCGCTTTGCACCGGCCATGACTGACTCTGCCAACGACTATCTCAACGATGCGAAGCAGGCCCGTGACAAAGGCAAAGCTGACAACGAAGTCAGAGAACTGGCCTTAACAGCTCTGGCTACGTTTGAAAAAGCGCAGTATCACACCTTAATTGCTCGGGAAACCCTGGCGCCCTCTCTGGCGCATCTGGAGGTTCTGAACAGTATCCGCTCAGACACCTATTACCCAAGTGATTATCGCGCGGTCAATGAAGATCTCGACAGCATTATCCGGACCTTAGAGACTACGGGCGCACCAGCAAGCGCCAGCCAGACGCAACGCCAGCTTCTGCTGGATATGCACGACCTTGAGGTCCGGACCATTGGCTTCATCCAGCTGCAGCAGATCCGGAACCGGATTGACGCTATGCGAGAAGCTGGCGCCGAAAAGTTAATTCCGCGCAGTTTCAGCACAGCAACAACAGCGCTGGCTTCCGCAGAAGACCTCATCAGCAAAGCCCCCCGGGCTGACGCAGAGATCGCTGCGCAGCGGGAAGCAGCAAAAACCGCCGCCGACCATGCCCAGATCATTCTGGCAATGAGCAATGAGGTTCTGGACGCAGATAAAGACAACGCTGAAGCGTTAGTTCTGCGTATCGAACGCTGGTTGTACAACATCGCTGTCGCTTTGAAATACCCAGACATCCGCCACCTGCCCATGGATGAGCAATCACGTCAGCTGGCTGAAGAAATTGAAGATGTAATTCAGCGCTGACCCACGATACAGCTGGGTCGACAACCCGGCTTTCTCTGTCTCAGCACTGGCGAATAAGTGAGCAGAGGCTGTATACTGTCGCCCCTTTTTTTGAACGACCAGACACAGCAGTATGACTGAACAGGCGAAAAAGCTTTACATCAAAACCCACGGTTGCCAGATGAACGAATACGATTCGTCACGTATGGCCGACATGCTGGGTGAAAGCCATAAAATGGTGGTCACGGACAACCCTGAAGAGGCTGACGTCATTCTGCTGAATACCTGCTCTATCCGTGAGAAGGCACAGGAGAAAGTCTTCCACGAGCTGGGCCGCTGGAAGAACCTGAAAACGACCAATCCAGACCTGAAGATTGGTGTCGGTGGCTGTGTTGCCTCCCAGGAAGGCGACGCCATCATGAAACGCGCGCCTTTTGTGGATATGGTCTTTGGCCCACAGACGCTGCACCGCCTGCCAGAGATGGTGAACAAGGCCAGTAATGCGATTCAGGTTGTAGACGTGACCTTCCCGGAAATCGAAAAGTTTGATCACCTGCCTGCCCCTAAGTCTGAAGGCAGCTCGGCGTTTGTTTCTGTGATGGAAGGCTGCTCAAAATACTGCACCTTCTGCGTCGTACCCTACACCCGCGGCGAAGAAGTCAGCCGCCCATTGGCTGACGTGCTGAAAGAATGTGAAGTGCTCGCAGCTCAGGGCGTGCGTGAAATTAACCTGCTTGGGCAGAACGTGAACGCCTATCAGGGTGACACGGGCGATGATGACTATGCAGACCTGGCCGAACTGATTACTCAGGTAGCCGAAATCGATGGCATTGACCGCATCCGATTTACAACGTCTCATCCGGTCGAGTTCAGCGACAGCTTGATCGAGGTTTACGCGGAAGTTCCTGAGCTGGTCAGCCACATACACCTGCCGGTTCAGAGCGGCTCTAACCGCATTCTTGCAGCCATGAAACGTGGCCACGAAATTGATCTTTATATCGATAAGATCCGCCGTCTGCGCGAACTGCGCCCTGATATCTCAATTTCATCCGACTTTATCATCGGCTTCCCGGGTGAGACGGAAGAAGACTTTCTCGACACCATGAAACTGATCGACGAGATCGGTTTTGACACCTCATTCAGCTTTGTTTACAGCGCCCGCCCTGGTACCCCAGCAGCGCAGCTGGATGATGACACCCCCGAATCACTGAAGAAGCAACGTCTGAAGATACTGCAGGACCGTATTGTGCAGAATGCACAGCAGATCAGCCGCCGCATGGTCGGACGTGAAGAAGTCATTCTGGTGACTGGCGTGTCTAAGAAAGACCCAGGCGAGCTTCAAGGCCGCACCGAAAACAACCGGGTGGTAAACTTTAAGTGTGACGATCAGTCTATGATCGGAAAATTCGTCCGGGTCAGCATTGAAGATGCCTACCCGAACAGCCTGCGTGGCGTCATCATTGACGCGTCGCAAGCGTACTGATCAACCATCATATCGAGGTCAATTTGTCCGACGAGCAGCAAAGCAGCACAAGCCCTGAACCGACCGCTAAACAGCATGCCGTGAGTTTTACTCTGGAGCCGGATGACGCCAGTCGTCTCGCAAACCTGTGCGGCAATCTGGACGGACATATCAAGCAGATTGCTGATCATTACGAGCTGGACATTTTTAATCGCGGCAACCGCTTTCAGATCGAGGGCAAAGTCGGCCCGGCCAAACGTGCCGCCGACTTACTGCAGCGCCTCTACAAAGAAACCGGCAAAGGCACTGAAATCAGCCCCGACCTGATTCACCTGTTTCTACAGGAAGACAGTGCCCGGCCGTCGCAGCGCGGTAAGCGCACCTACGACGCCGACAAAGGCATCATCAAGACTCCACTGGCGGTGATTAAGCCCAGAGGCGAGAACCAGCTTGAGTATCTGGATCAGGTACGCAAATACGACATCAACTTCGGTATAGGCCCGGCCGGTACGGGCAAAACCTTCCTTGCCGTTGCCACCGCCGTTGAAGCCCTGATGCGCGATGATGTGAAACGTATTCTGCTGGTGCGCCCTGCGGTTGAGGCCGGTGAAAAGCTCGGCTTCCTGCCCGGTGACCTGGCTCAGAAAATTGATCCGTACCTGCGCCCGTTATATGACGCTCTGTACGAGATGCTGGGTTTTGAAGCCGTTACCAAGATGATTGAACGCAATCAGATTGAGATCGCCCCACTGGCTTACATGCGTGGTCGGACTCTGAGCCATTCGTTTGTGATTCTCGATGAAAGTCAGAACACCACGAAAGAACAGATGAAAATGTTCCTGACCCGGGTTGGCTTTGGCTCTAAAGCCGTGATTACCGGCGACATCACCCAGGTCGACCTGCCGCGAGGTGTGTATTCGGGCCTGAAACACGGTCTGGAAGTGCTCGACGGCGTCGAAGGCATCGGCATCACCCGCTTTAATAACCGTGACGTAGTACGCCACCCACTGGTTCAGCGGATCGTTGATGCGTACGACAAACACGACGAGAAAGAAGACGCGCGCCGCGCTGCTGAAAAAGCGCAGGCCAAGGCCGATGCACTCGCTGCTCAGGCGAGTCATCCCAGCGAAGATCACGGCGAATGAACCTGCTGTTAGATGTTCAGCTTGCTGAAAGTATCGAGCACCTCAATACCTTGCCGACCGAAGAGCAGCTCACCCTATGGGCAAGCACTGCGCTTAAAGGCCGTACTGATTTTGAGGAACCCGAGCTGACCATTCGCCTGACCGACGAAGAAGAAAGTCAGGCTCTGAACAGTGAGTATCGCGGCAAAGACAAACCCACCAACGTACTGTCGTTTCCTTTTGAAATGCCTCCGGGCATACCGCTTGAGTTACTGGGTGATCTCATCATCTGTGTCGGCGTGGTTGAACAGGAAGCGCAGGAGCAGGCAAAGACTACCGAGGCCCACTGGGCACATATGGTAATCCACGGTTGCTTGCATTTACTGGGGTACGACCATATAAAGGACGACGAAGCCGAAGAAATGGAAGCGCTGGAGCGCGACTTGCTGGCTTCGCTCGGCTATCCCGACCCATACGCTGCGGATACTGAGTAAGCAGTTTACACATAGGAAATTACCTCCGGTCTGACGTATCCCATCCGGAGAAAAGAGGCATCATGAGCGAAGACCGATCGGGCCAACCCCGAAGTTGGCTGGAAAAAATAAGCGACCTGTTTACGGACGAACCACGCACCCGGCAGGACCTGAAAGACATCGTACGAGAAGCGGCTGACCGCAGCATCGTCGACACCGAAACGCTCACTATTATTGAAGGCGCGCTGCAAGTCTCAGACATGCAGGTTCGCGACATCATGATTCCTCGCTCGCAGATGACCTCCATTCAGGAAAACGAAAGCCTGAAAGAGTACCTGCCACGTATTATCGATTCAGCGCACTCGCGCTTCCCTGTGATCAGCGAAAACCCGAACGAAGTCAGCGGTATTCTGCTCGCCAAAGACCTGCTGCCGTTGGTGGTTAAAGATAACGCCGATGATTTCCGCGTGCGCGATATTCTGCGCCCGGCCATCTTTGTTCCTGAGAGCAAACGTCTGAACGTGCTGCTGCGGGAGTTCCGCTCAAACCGTAACCACATGGCCATTGTGGTCGACGAATTCGGCGGCGTAGCCGGTCTGGTAACCATCGAAGACGTTCTGGAGCAGATCGTTGGCGACATCGAAGACGAGCATGACTTCGACGACGAAGAAAACAACATCAAAGAAGTCGATCCGGGTGTCTACACCGTGAAAGCCCTGACGCCACTCAGCGACTTCAATGAAGCGCTGGATGCGAAGCTCCCTAACGCTGACTTCGACACCATTGGCGGCATCGTCACACATCATTTCGGCCGGGTGCCTGAATGTAATGAAAGCATCCGCATTGAGGGTATGAAATTCCGTGTTATCAACGGCACCAGCCGTCAGATTAACCTGCTTGAAGTTCATACCGACGACTGAGCCCGATTATGTTCACACGCGCCGCCCTGCCATCATGGATCGCCCTAGTGGGAGGCGCGCTGTTTCCGTTTGCCCTCGCCCCTTATTTTCTCTGGCCATTGGGCCTCGTCAGCCTTGGCGCTCTGTTCTATGCGCTACAGAAAAGCGACACGGGCAAAGCCGCCTTTAAGCGCGCCTGGTTGTTCGGCCTTGGGCAGTTCGGATTGGGTGTCTCGTGGATTTACGTCAGCATGCATGACCACGGTGGCACACCCGCCTGGTTAGCGGTGCCGGCTGTAGCGCTCTTTGCAGGTTTTCTCGCACTCATCCCCGCCTTCTGGTTTCTGTTGCGTCAGAAACTCAGTGGGCACTCATTGACGACATTCAGTTTCGCAAGCTTCTGGCTCTTACAGGAATGGTGTCGAAGCTGGTTCTTAACCGGCTTCCCCTGGTTGTACGCCGGCGACGCTCACCTCTTTACCTGGCTGTCCGGCTGGGCGCCAGTGTCAGGTGCTTACGTTATTTCGTTTATTCTGGCTCTGACAGCGGCCTCACTGGTCATTGTCGTGCAGACCCGCAACTGGGTGTATTTAATGCCCCTTTTACTGTGGCCAGCGGGCGACGCACTGAAGCAGGTTAACTGGACCCACGCGACCGGCACTATGTCCGTAGGTGTCGTTCAGGGGAATGTGGAACAGAACCGCAAATGGCTGAACGAAGAAATCTTCCCGACCATCGATCGCTATCAGGCAGATACCCGACCACTGCTGGGTAATGATCTGATTCTGTGGCCAGAGACTGCAATCACTCTGCTCTATCAACGCTATCAGCCTTACATGGAATTATTTGCCGAAGAGCTGCAGGAAAATAACAGCACTGTCATTACTGGTATTCCGTTTCGCTGGCCACGCGGTACCGAGTTAGAAGGCGAATACCACAACAGCATCATCGCTTTTGGTGATGGCGAAGGCGTTTACCACAAGCAACGACTGGTACCGTTTGGCGAATATATTCCGCTTGAAAGTGCGATCCGTGGCCTCATTCCGTTTTTTGATCTGCCTATGTCCAGCTTCCGCGCCGGTGAAATCGATCAGGACCTGCTGAAAGTCACCGTGCATCAAGGTGACTCAACCGAACTGGCCTTAGTCGCTCCCTATATCTGCTACGAAATCGCTTACCCGGATCTGGTACTGGAAACCGCAAAGAGTGCCGACCTGCTGGTAACCATCAGCAACGATGCCTGGTTTGGGGATTCACTCGGACCTAAGCAACATATGGCGCTGGCACAGATGCGGGCACTTGAAACCGGCCGCTGGATTCTGCGCTCTACTAACACAGGTATTTCAGCGCTGGTGAATCACAAAGGTGAAATCACAGACCGCATCCCGGTCAGTGAGCGCACCAGTTTCAGCTCGGTTGCAGAGCGTCGCACGGGCGAAACCCTGTATATGAAAATTGGTGTATTGCCACTGCTGTGTTTCGCATTCACCCTGATTGCACTTGCAACCCTTATTCAAAGGAAAGGTCGTGGCGAAACTGCTCTTTAAACTCAATGGCGTGACAGAAGAAGAAGCAAACTTTGTTCGCGAGCGTCTTGATGAGGCTAACGTTGATTACTACGAAACCAATCAAGGCCGCTGGGGGATTTCACTTGCAGCCATCTGGTTAAAAAACGAAGACGACTACACCGACGCCCGCGCTCTTCTCGATAAAATTCAGGAAGACTGGCTGGAAGAAGTACGGCAGCATCCGATACCAACCATGGGTCAGCGCTTCTATGAGCGCCCGACCAGTTTTATCTTAACCCTGATCGCCATTGCAGCGATCATAGGTTTATCGGTACTGCCATTTCTTGGGGCGTTTACAGAGTAGAGAATCTCGAGCGTTCACTTCGAGTATCAATAACTTCACCGAAGATCTCATTCACTACCCGCTCTGCCCCGTAATAGTTTACGTGGTTTGAGTCCGAAAAAAGCAATCTCTTATTTTCGTCATACTGCCTGCAAGATCCAGCCTCACAAAACAGATGCTGCACAGGTAGGAGTGTGACCTTATTTTCATATTGCTCAAGCAGCGGTAACACTCTGTGATTCCGAAGGCGATATTCTGCTTGATCAAGCGCAGGCAGCAATGAGACCGCCTGATCGATACTTTCGGCATAGCCGAGAAACATGGCTTTCTCGACAAAGTCGTTTGCGCGTTGCTCAAACTCAGGAACAGGGAAAACGAGGATGATATTCTTACCGGCCGACTCAATACTAGCCATGGTTTCCTCCATTGAGCGTTCAAGGACAGTCGCATTATCAGAAACTAGGGATGCACGGCCTTCGTTATCTCTTACTTTGCGGGGTGTATCGTTATCTCTGAAACCCTCGGTATAAATCGCCCATTCTGCCAGCATAATAACCGTATCAACGTCTGGATTTTCAAGAATCGACTCAAACGCGGACGACATGATGTCCGCACAGCCTTCCTCTGCCTCAAAGCCATTTAACAACGGAGCACAGTAGCCGCCACTTACAGCAATGGCGGACACACCGGCTTCGGTCAGATAATCATCCGCGTAATCGAAAATAGCACCTGCATGA